>CADCWO010000245.1 GCA_902806435.1 uncultured Synechococcales cyanobacterium
GGTGGGTTGAAGTTAAAACAAACAACCCCCGGTGTACCTATTATTTTGGCCCTTTCACCAGTGCTAGTGAAGCAAACACAGCTAAGACAGGTTATATCGAAGATTTAGAGCAGGAAGGAGCTCAGGGAATTGCAGTTGCTGTCAGGCGTTGCAAACCTGAAACCCTAACCGTTGAAGAAGCTAGTCCCAGCCTTCCCGGCTCTTTGAGCGGTCAACTGCACTGATAAGCTAAGCGTCACTCAAGTTGCATCGCCACTTATCGAATACTGCCCGGCAATAATCAGCTGCAGCTGTGAGACATCCGTGTGGAGCAACTTACAGGAGTAAATGCTTATATCCCCCGCCTTTCAACCGGGGGATATAAGCGCGCTGCTGAATTTATTCAGCCGTGATGTGGATCGTTAATAGAGGTGTTGGGAAATAAGGAACAAGAGAGGCAATGCAGCTTGATGGATGAACTTCGCTTAAGCAGCCATTAGGTAGAAGTTCCATAACCCGGCTGCTGTCAGCATTAAGTGGTCATCAAAGTCTTTCGTTCGATTGCGATAGACTTGGCTAACGACGCTATAGCGCTTAACTCCAGCAAATGCATGTTCACAAAGAACGCGCGATTGGCTTAAGAGGCGATTTTCTTGCTTTTGAGCATCATTCAATTCTCCGCCTCTCGGCTTCTTATGGGGCAGATGAATGTTGTCATACTGCTGTTGTAAACCCTGGAAACCCAGGTCTACTTCAATCGGAATTACCTCTGGGACACTGCCAGCAATGTCATCTGCATCGTGAAAGCGTTTGTCATGCAACCTCCCTTCACGAGCCTTGCTCAAGACCAGCACCCGTTTGGTTTCATCTACCGCTGCTAAATGCTTACGAGTGTGCCGTTTTTTTTACCAGAGTAGTTTAATTGCTGTTGTTCTGGGTCTTGAGGGCGTTGAATCGGCCGTTCTGTCCCATCTATCATGACCCGCTTTACTGTTGGGAAGCGCTCTAGAAATGTCTCAATACTATCGATTTTCCGTTCTGGCAGCACCATCTTCTGTCCTAATGTCGCCTCTAAAACTTGTTGGAGTCGGTGCATCCATTCATGCGCTTGAGAGCGGTGCATATCAAACAGTAGCCCTGCCACATCAAAGGTGGGATAACACTTGAAATAGAACAGGATGAAGAACTGCTTGTCTTGAATGTGGCGCAAGCGTGCTTTGCGTCCGCCTCCGATAGCCCGTTGACGCGGTTGAATTCGGCACGTCTGCTCATAGACTTCACTAAACATTGGCAACAGCGCATCAAAGGCTTTGCGGTTTAATCCGGTTAATGCCCGCAACAGGCGATCCTGTTTTAGCGCTCGCTGAATATCTAGCATCTTTTTGTCTTATCGCTACTCTCTATTCTCGTTTATTTCCCGACAAGTCTAATACATAACTATCTTGCACAGAAGGGATCTCTAGACCAAAGATGGGGGATTTGTGGGGTTAGCCTCAAGAGCCAACGCACTATTACTAGGTTGAAACCGCAGAGATTTCTTTACACTTTGACCAAACACTCCAGTTGCGCTAAAAATCGTGAGGAAGCGGAAGTTATAGGTTCTATTAGGGAAATCGTTAATGGGAGAGAGAAGTGCGACTATGTGCTTGAAAAGATGACCTCTCCTTCTGTGCATCTTGTGACTCTGACAATTACCCAAGGAGGTTACCACCTAGACAAGGGTTTCAATCTTGACACAGCAAATGAAGAGGTTGCGCACGATCTGCGTAATCCTTCTACTCCAACCACTGCAATTGGCTTTATAGTGGAGGCGCTCCGTCGCCGCCGCGATCGCGCAATGGCCCCCTTCACTACCATGTCTTGCGACAACCTCCCCAGAAACGGGGAGATCCTGCGAAAAGCGGTGTTAGCTTATGCTGAGCTAATTGAGCCTCAGCTTGCCGAATACATCAGGGATAACGCGACGTTTCCTAATACGGTGGTAGACAGGATCGTGCCTCAAGAGCAAGAATCCGACTATGACTACCCCAGCCGATTGTTGCAAGTCAGGGATCGTGCCCCCATTGTCACGGAACCCTTTTGGCAGTTTGTTGTGGAAGACAACTTTACAGGTGAGCGGCCCCAATGGGAAGATGCGGGGGTCATTATGACTCGCGACATCACTCCCTTTTTATATATGAAGTCGAGATTCTTGAATGCAGTACACTCCTTCATAGCCTGTTTAGCTGTAAGAGCAGGTGTTGAGTATATGCATGAGGCGATCTCGCTACCAGAATTCCACTTGTTTACTCGGCTGCTCATGGACGATATCGCAGCAGCAACACCAGTGCCTCCCCACATGTGTGAACAATATAGGGCTCAGGTGTTACTCAGGCTGAGTAACGAGGCGCTTCCCGATTCTACTGAGAGAATCTCTTCAGAAACCTGTCGGAAAGTGGGCAAGTATATATTGCCGATTCTTCAGGATGCTTATAACCAAAAGGTTAGCATGAAGCGTCTTATACTTCCCGTTGCGGCGTGGCTGATTGCAGTCAGGGAGGGAGCGAGCGAGTCTGGTCATCCCTATCAGGCCAAGGATACCCTAAGCGCAGTTAAAGCGATTCAAGAAGGCGCGTTGATTAGCGAGGTTCTGGGATTAGAGAATAGCGAACATACAAGGGTAGTAGATGATGAATGCCAGCAAGCTTTGCAAGCACTCCAAACCCACGGACTATTGACTACGCTTAAAAATTACAGTGAAAGAGCTCTTTTAAATGAAACCACTTCCGCATCATAAGTTGATACTCTTTGATCACGACGGAACTGTCGTTGATAGTGAAACTATTGCGCTTGAGAGCGCGTGGAGGCTGACAAGTGAAGTGGCTCGTGAGTTCGCTGGTGCTCACGTTTATGAGCTTGATGAATTTGTTAAAAGCTTCGCGGGCAAACCTTATAGGGAAATACTCAAGAAGATCTACGCAGACTCATTAACTACTCTCAATGAGCGTGATATTGACAGGTTAGTGGCTGAAGAAGAAAAGAGAGCAATTGAACGCCTTAGTGTAGAGGCTAAAGCGACTGAAGGAACGCCTGAAGTGCTATCTTACCTGCGCGACGATAGCTTTGAATATGCACTAGTAAGTAACAGCAGCTTACAGCGGCTGAGTGCTTGCCTTACTGCTGCTGCCCTAAATGGCTATTTTCTAAGCGCTCAGATATTTAGCGCCCATGACTCTTTGCCTACTGCGCGGCCCAAACCGCTTCCTGACATCTACCTACATGCAGTGAGCTATCTGGAAGCTGAAGTTTCCGATTGCGTGGCAGTTGAAGATTCAATCAGCGGGGTAAAGGCTGCTGTTGCCGCTGGAATTGGGCAGATTATCGGCTATGTAGGAGGCACTCACATTAGTGATGATGAACGAACAAGCCGTGCAGATGCTCTTCAGTCGGTTGGTGCCCAGCAAGTTATCGAGCGGATGCCCGATCTTATAAGCTTATTGTGAAAAGCGTAGTGGAGAGTATGGCTTTTAGCGTCCGTTTGCGGGTAGTTCCGAAAATAAAGGTCCTGAGGTGCCTGAAGTTGCTCCTTCCTGTCCTCTAACTAAAGCCATCGTTAACTGGAAGCCCAGGAGCTCTCCGGTAGGCAGCATCAATCAGTGGTTATTGGCTGTGACTTGGTTGGTAACCTAAAGCGTTCAGAGGTCTAAGTGACAGACCTCACTAACTCTGGTACAACTGTCAAACTGTCTGGTGATGCAATTGTGACCATTTTAGGAAAGTATGGAGAGCTGTTAGTTGAAGATAGAGCCGCGTTAGAGATCTGCCCCGACATCCACGATTCGACCGCAATAGCGCCACAGTGAATGGGAAGCGTTAGTTGTGGAATAATTAGGCGGAGGAACCTTTCTCTAGGCCAATATTGAGGTAGGAGACACCCTAGTCTTGCAAACAAAAAGAGATATTCGCAGCCACCTGCGCGACTTCTATCTACATTGGCGATGACTTTTGTCATCTGTTTGACCTACCTGCACAGTGAATCAGGTTCAAAAGCTCGTCGTCACCACTTAAGCGTTAATAAATAAATGGACAGTAACATCGGCACAGGCTCACCAATCAAGCTGAATCAAGCATCCCTGTCTCGTTTACCTGCAAACGTGCGCGTACCCAATTACGATCGCCGTCAGATCACGAATGGAATCGTGCATATTGGGGTTGGTAGATTTCATCGATCGCACCAAGCATTCTATCTGGATGATTATTTCCATCAGAATCCTGGTAGTCAGTGGGGTATCTGCGGGGTTGGATTAATGGACTATGACTATGACCGGCGAATGCGAGATGCGCTGAGGTCCCAAGATTGTTTATATACCTTAGTTGAGCGATCGCTTTCTAGCGATCGCGCTCGTGTTATTGGTTCAATCACTCGATACCTGTTTGCACCAGATAATCGTCAAGCAGTTATTGAAGCAATGGCAAACCCGGAATGCCGAATTGTCACTTTAACGATCACGGAAAGCGGCTACTACTACATTGAAGGAAGTGGCGAATTCGATGTGAATCACCCGACAATTCAGCACGATTTGCAACATCCTGATCAACCAACTGGGACCTACGGTTTTTTGACAGCTGCACTCGAAAAGCGGTTTAAGCAGGGGTTGGCACCATTTACAGTACTGTCCTGCGATAACTTGCAGGGCAACGGCGACATGGTACGGAAAATGCTAACCACATTCGCCCAACTGCGCGATCCGGGTTTGGCCCGCTGGATTTCTGAACACGTTGCGTTCCCTAACTGTATGGTTGATCGCATTACCCCAATCACAACCCCACAAGACATCAAAATGGTGGCGGAGCAGTTTGGTATTGATGATGCGTTTCCCGGCGTTACGGAGCCTTACATCCAGTGGGTAATCGAAGATACCTTTTGTGCAGGCAGGCCCGATTGGGAATCCGTTGGTGTCCAGATGACTAAAGATGTTCATCCCTACGAGCTGATGAAAATTCGGCTACTCAATGCTAGTCACATGCTGATTGGCTACCTCGGTTCTCTAGCCGGTTATACCTACGTTCATGAAGTCATGGCCAATTCCTTGTTTCAGCAAGCAGTTGCCAACCTGATGGACGAGGTGACACCAACGCTCCAAAGCGTTCCTGGAATTGATTTAGATGATTATAAAAAGACCCTGATTGAACGATTTTCCAATCCTAAAATTCACGATCAGCTTCTGCGCCTCTGCCTAGATGGATCAGCTAGAATTCCTAAGTTTGTTTTGGGATCGCTCCGCGATAAATTACAACTTGGAGGTGCGATCGATTACCTAAGTTTGACGGTTGCTGCTTGGTGTCGGTACCTCACTAGCCATGATAAACAAGGACAACCGATTCATGACCCATTAGCAGACCTCCTTGCCCAACGTGCCAGCTTAAGTGAATTAGATCCCACACCACTGCTCAGCATCTCAGAAATGTTTGGAGATTTAGTGCAGTCGCCACGTTTCGTCGAAGCTGTTGCTGGCCAGCTACAAAGTTTGCACGAGTTTGGTGCTAAAGAAACACTAGCCCGATCTAAACAGGCACAGTAAGAGCATTATCAACTTAAAAAGTGATTTTTAGCTTGATTAAGCAACAAATTCATTTTGGGATTCTTAACTTTTAAGTATGTGAGGATTAGCCTGATGATGCTTGGCATTGATTTAGGAACAGGCTCTGCTAAAGCATTGCTCCTAGCAATAGACGGAACCACTATAGGTGAAGCATCCAGCTCCTATCCTGTCCATGCACCCCACCCTGGATGGGCTGAGTCAGAGCCAGGAGATTGGTGGTTAGCTGTTGCCTCAGCTGTTAGGAAGGCAGTGGGAAATCATGCTAATCAGGTACAGGCGATCGCACTTTCAGGGCAAATGCATGGTGTTGTTCTAGCAGATAAGTTGGGGCAGCCCCTGCGTCCTGCTATCCTCTGGGCAGATACTCGCTCTAGTGCTATGCTTAGCGCTTATCATTCGCTCGATGCCACTATTCTAAAGCGGTTGGGCAACCCAATCACGGCTGGAATGGCGGGTCCAACCTTACTGTGGCTACGGGAACACGAGCCTACTGCCTACACTGAAGCGCGTTGGGCACTTCAGCCAAAAGATTGGCTACGGTTACGGCTGACTGGAGAAGTTGCAACCGAACCCTCTGACGCTAGTGGCACTTTGCTTTACGATGTTGTGTCAGACAACTGGGCAGGGGAAGCGATCGCAGCTCTGAATCTACGTTGTGATTGGTTACCAAAGCTTATCCCCTCTAGTGCGATCGCGGGTTACCTGACAAGTGTTGCTTCAGAGCATCTTGGCTTACCTGTTGGCTTACCCGTTATCACTGGTGCTGCGGATACGGCAGCGGCAGCACTTGGTAACGGACTACTAGAGCCTGGTTTGGTTCAACTAACTATCGGTACAGGCGCTCAAATCATTACGCCTCGCTCCCAACCAATTATTGATCCCCATGGTCGTACACATCTATATCGAGCCGCCGTACCTAACCAGTGGTACACCCTTGCGGCAATACAAAATGCGGGGCTAGCGCTGGAGTGGGTACGAGGTATCCTCGGCTTAAGTTGGCAGCAAGCCTATACTAAAGCATTCTCTGCTCCCCCAGGATGCGAAGGGTTAACATTTTTGCCATACCTCACGGGCGAACGAACTCCACACCTTGACCCCCATGTACGCGGGGCCTGGATCGGGCTTGGAATTCATCACACACAGGCGCACCTGATGCGGGCGGCTTTAGAGGGAGTTGCTTTTGCCTTGCGACAAGGCTTTGAGGCACTTGAGGCAACAGGCTTGAAAACGACAGAAATGCGTTTAGCAGGGGGTGGAACGGCAGAAATGCCTTGGAAACAGTTATTGAGCGATGTATTGAGAATACCCCTCTATGCAACTACAGTTGCTGCTGCTTCCGCGCGTGGTGCTGCTCTACTGGCGGGTATAGGAATTGGTGTATACCCAGAAGCTAATGACATGATCCAACTGGCAGGTACACCAACACTTGCTGCAACTCCCCAAGCAATTGATCCAGCCCTAAAAGAGGCTTGGATGCGATATCAATCCCTTTACCCGCGGCTTAAAAAAATCTGACAGGAGTTACGCCTCAAGGAGGAACCAATTGGATGTATTTACAGATACATTTCAAGATAGTGCTGTTTAATCACAGCCAATAAGAAAATGAGTTTACTGAAAACTAAATAGACACTAGATGCATATAATAGGTGGAATAAAGCTTCCCAAATCGGCAGATACTTCTGATTTATACATGCAGTGGAATGAAGCTGCATCCATAAATTACCAGGAAGATGTCAAGAAATTTGTATTGCATCAGGGGGGTATTATAGCAATCCCAAGTCAGTTGTGAGAACCTAGAGAGGACTCAAAC
>CADCWO010000246.1 GCA_902806435.1 uncultured Synechococcales cyanobacterium
TGTACGAGCCAAGCGCATCAGTGAGGGAACGGTCTTAACTGTCAAGGCACTTTATGAGTGTAGGAGCAGGGAATAGGTAATTCTGTTTCTTCCAGACATAAGGAGCAGGATTGCTCTTGGGGAGCTTCTGTCACTCTCGGAAGGCCGGAGCTCAGAACGATTGCTACATAAGGGTTGTAAGCTTTGATCTTTTCTGTCACTTTGGAATTTGACGAATGGGTCCAAAACAGCACTGCATAAGCATTTTAGCTATTTTGCTTTTCCCAATCTGACAGAAGAGGGATAGGAATAGTCACTATGGGAGTTAACCCAGTCGTTTAATCAGCCCAACCAATGCCGCCTCTATTAGAAAACATATCGGGCGAGGAATTCGGCTGAATTGTGTGATGAGGTGCTTTGCGCAAAGCAATCTTTTGTGATGGCTTGGGGGCCTTTTCTTGAGTAGTCTTAGCGTTAGTATCTGAGAGTTGGAGGATCACTTTTTTTGCTTGATCTAATTCAGCTTGGAGTTTCGCTACTAAAGTTTTTTGCTCCTCTAAAGCCGACTGTAAATCCTCATTTCGTTGTTGTAGATAGGCTTCTTCACGTTGGGCTTCTTGCACGACTTCTCTTAACTCAGCCACCGTTATTTCTAACTCGGCCTTGGTTGGACCTGTGCGCTTAGAACGAGAGGGGAGTGCGGGTGAAGATGTAGTAGTATCAGTTTCTAGCTCGTGAGCAGAGAGGTTCTCTTGAACTGCTTCAATTTCTAAGTCTGGGGCTTGTTCCACTGTCTCTTGCCTCCTTTGAACTGTTTCATTCTCCGCTGCTGGGGCTTTCTGCGCCTCTTCCCTTAATAAGTCCACTAAACGTTTCTTAGCCATTAATTTCTCCAATCCCGCCGTATTTCGTCCACCACCCGACGGTAGTCCGCCTCAGCCTCTCGGGCGTTTTTCCCCCGCCATTGAGTAATCGGCATGCCCCCCAGTGTAGCTCTTTCGTGCGCCTTGTAAGCACGCACAACCGTATTGCAGACCGGAATTTGCAGTTCCACAAGTGTATTTTTAGCCTCTTGGGCTTCACCTAAACTGCGTGGGTCTACCCGCGTCAGCAGTACTCGATGAGCCACGCCTATCGGCATCACAGCTTCTTTAATGGTTTCAATCAAAACTGCCAGATCCATCGGTGCTGGCGGTGTGGGCAAAATGAGATAATCAGCTGCAGGTATCACGGCTGCTAGGGCTTCAGAGCCCAAGGCTGGGGGCGTATCTACTACAATCAACTCATAATTCGTGATTTTTCGCAAACCTTCTAAGAGCCGGGGGTCCATCTCCTGGGCCAGATCGAAACCCATCCCTTTTTCACTTCGCTCGACCCACCAGGTTGCAGAGCCTTGAGGATCAGCATCAACTAAAAGGACATGGTTTTTCTCCGAAAAAGTTGCCGCCAGATTGATGGCTGTAGTAGTCTTACCAACGCCTCCCTTCCCGTTTAACACAGCTAGGATCTTTGTCGGTGGGGGCGGTGACGTCACAGACAATCTCCTTTTAGGGTATGGAAGTTGGCAAGCGTGTAACTCCGCGTTAGCAAGGCTTTTCCTAGAATTGCTTGTCAGTTTGACTATAACTCGTTATGAGCGACAGAACTCTAACAGGTTGCTCAATATTTGAGGGGATTATCTATTGGAACCCCCGCAAATGCATACAACCCTTTTTTATGTCCATGCTTAACACCAAACAAACTGGTGTTAAGTAAAATACCTTGAGTTATTCAAGGTTCTAAAACTGTTCATTGCGCCGTGATGTTGTCTGGTTGCTAGGTGTTTCTGAGCTTTTTGCTTGTGATAATTGTGCTTTTCTAGCAATTGACCTACAACTGTTGTACAACCTGTGTCTCTTTCGTCTTCCAGCAAATCGGTAATTTCGTGCTGGTTCAAGTTCGTCCTTTTCAAGTTGATCCGATGGAGGCCTTGCTGTATGTCTTGTAGTTACCTTGGCGATGATATTTAATCGTCTTCCTAAGCATTAATAAGCGACGAAGCACCACAGTATTGCGGATTTATTAAAAAATAACCAAGCATGGGTTGCGCACCAGCAGCAAGCTGACCCAAACTATTTCCAAGAACTGATAACGGGTCAAACCCCGCCTTATCTTTACATTGGGTGTTCAGACAGCCGCTTGCCCCTGACAACGTTTAAGCAGACTGAACCGGGGGAGATGTTTGTCCACCGTAATGCTAATCAGGTCTGCTTGACAGATATCAACTTTCTGTCGGTTCTGGAATATGCGATCGCTCACCTACATGTCCAGCACATTCTTGTCTGTGGTCATTATTACTGGGGTGGTATTCAAGCTTTGGTCTAATCAAAGACTTAAATGTTTCAACTGAAGCTTGGCAGCTCTACCCCAGCTACCCTTTTATATTCAACTAGCTCAGCAAGATGTCCCACAACTTATACCAGGGTTTATGCACCTGACCCGTTGGCATCAAAACGATCAACTGCCTAAGGGTGACGCTCAGCGGCCGCCAGTATTTCACTCCTAGCCAACAACCTCAATACGGTCAGGTGTAAGCGGTTGTGCTGTCGTTTTGTGCTAAGCACCGCTGGTTTCGACCGACCGAAGGTCATCGCTGCAACCTCCTCACCCACAACACAGGACGAAGGTTTCTCAGATAAATGGGGCAGAAATAGTCTTTAGACGATTAGAGTTGAGCAGCTTTGTTTGGACCTGTCTCTATTAATTGTGGCGCCAAGTTAGCTCGTATAGCACGGAACATCCCGAATCGGCAAAGGCCCGTGCCGAATGCTAGCCGCATCAGCAGAAGGGTGGGCACTTCTCGCAAAGATTTAATGAAACCAGATATACCAAAACGAACCAATCCCTCAGGCCGAGCCACACCTTGCCAAATGGAATCTAGCCAACTAGGAAGTGTTTGTTCCGTCCAGTCTGCCGTCATCACAGCCCCCTCAACTAATTCTGTCGCCACCAAAAGCTCGGAAAAACCTTCGATGCTTGAGAAAGCGGGATGAGACCACTGATCTAGTAGTTGCCGCATTACTGGCTTCTCCCAAAAATTTAGAGGCTTTTGGCGATCATCCCTCTGATTCCAGTCAGCTACTACCATCACTCCGCCAGGCTTTAGCACCCTCATCAACTCTTTAGCGAAAATAGCTTTGTCTGGCATATGGGGCCCAGCTTCAATCGACCAAACTACGTCAAAGCTAGCATCTGGAAAAGAAAGTGCCATAGCATCATCCACAAGGAACTGCACATCAAGTTCTTTAGAAGTTAACTCCTGGGCACGTTTAACTTGTTGGGGACTGATGGTGATACCTGTGACTGCAAACCCGTAATCTTGTGCCAAAATGCGGCTGCTCCCTCCAGTTCCACAGCCAACATCTAAGACGGTGGTGCCACGCGGTAATGTATTTAAGCCGCCCCAACGCACCATTTCATGTACAAAGTCAGATTTAGCAGCTATAAAATCTTTCCGTTGCGGCGGTGAACCATAATGGCCCAAGTGGATATGTTCGCCCCAGTAAAACTCCAAAATACCGTCTTCAGTCCATTGGTCATAGGAATTGGCTACAGAATCCGGTGATTGATAACCGCGAGCAGTAGCTAGATAGAACGAGATGCCTACTGTCAGTAGCGCCAGGAGAAGTCCAAGCACAGAAAAAACCAAATTCATTGAGATAAGGCCTTAATATTTTTTACAGTTTTTCCCATTACTGTACTGCAAGCTTCAGTTTGTTCAGGAGAGTGCGGTCCAACCGAATACTGAGTCACAGTATCCATTACAAACCGCTTCTGTCTCACGTATCAGTTAGCGATCGCTCAGTAGGCTGAGAAACTTAAAGCGCTTGAATCCACTCATAAACGTTGTATTCAGTCCAAATCCCGTTTTGCCAGTAAGGGTCTGCCTCAACTAATTGACGCACGGCTGATTCACTCGCTGCTTCGTAGAGGCCAAACACTTTAGTCAAGTCTTTGGTGGGGCCGATGGTGACTAACGTACCGGCAGCTTTTTGGGTAGCTAATCCATCAAGATGAGCTTGGCGGTAGGGAGCTCGTTTTTCCACAACATGATCACAATAGCTTCCCCACATGACGTACTTGGGCATCGTTTAGTATTCCTGGCACTAATTATTCAGTCTATGCTTTATTGGAAGCTGGGAACTACTGCTTCAGCCCAGCGATCGCGCCTGTGAAATTTGATTACACCCGAGACTTCAAAACGCTTGACTTTCGAGCGCACTCTGAACTCTACCAAATTGGTGTGGGTGAGCAAGGTGTGTTGATGGTTGAACCTTATAAAAGTGAGGTCTTGCCCCACTGGCGGTTCAAGACCCCTGAAATCGCTAGAGAATCAGCAGAGGCAATCTATGCCATGTTTTTGCACTACAAAACGGAAGGTGATTTTGTAGGCATGGATATGGCCCGGAAGTTCCTGCAAATGGGATATACACGCTCTCGGCGCTATGCCAATCACAAAAGCGGCAGAAAATATGCAAAGGATGATCGTACGCTGCTGCCCTACCAAGTGGATGAGCAAAAAGCGGAATCTGCGGCCATCTTTAAGGAGAAATGGCAGCAGGCAAAATCAGACCAGGAATACTTGCGGTTGAAGCAGCGCCACCAGCAACTATTTGATCCTCCAGAGAAGCGGAAGAGAGCTTACCCACCAAAGTCAAGTTCGAACTGAGTAGGCACTCAACTTCTGAGGCTGACACTGAGTTTCTCTTCCAACACCTGTCGTACTTTTTGGTGAGCCGGTTCTACCTCGTCATCGGTGAGGGTGCGATCGCTGGTGCGGTAGACAAGCCGGAAGGCTAGACTACGCTGCCCCTCTGGAACGTTCTCCCCACGATACTGATCAAACAGTTCTACAGATTCTAGTAGCGAACCAGCCGCTTTTTGGATCACCCGTTCAATCTCAGCAACAGAAACCTTGGCCGGGGCAAAGAAAGCAATATCGCGATCGCTAGCCGGGTAGGTTGAGTAGGGCTGGAAAACCGCCTGCGTCTCTTGGCGTTGAGCAAGTTGATCTAAAGCCACATCCAGATTTAGTTCAAAGGCATACACTTCAGTTGGTAACCCCCGCTCATGGCGCAACTGGGGGTGCAACTGGCCAAAGACACCCAACCGTGTACCCTGAATCCATAAAGAAGCGGTACGTCCAGGATGCAAGCGCCCATCACGGCGATCCGGTTGATACTCTACACAAAGGCCAAGGCGCTCAAAAACAGACTCCAGGATGCCTTTGGCTTCAAACCAATTCAGGGGCTGCTCTTTAGCACTGCCTCGCAACCACTTTCCTTGCACCGGATCACCACCAAGCACTCCGGCGATCGCATCTGATTCATTGTGACTGTCCTCATCTTGCCAGAACACGCGGCCAATCTCAAACCCGTTCAAGACACTATTACCCTGCTCTAGGTTGTACTCACAGGCGTCGATCAGCCCAGACAGCAGATCCGTACGCAGCGCTGAGTATTCTGCAAATAAAGGATTGATGATCACAACTTGTCTTTCGCTGCCTGGCTTCACTAAGGAGTAATGCACCAGTTCAGTTAGCCCGGCAGCCCGGAAGGCTTCCCGCAGTTGGCGAATTAAAACCTGATCCAATGAAAGCTGCCCTACTTCCGTTTTGGCCGGTAGTGTATCAGAGAAATTGTTGTAGCCATATAGCCGAGCAATTTCTTCAATCAGATCAATCTCACGCTCAATATCCCGGTAACGGTGGGGAGGGATGCTGACCATCCAAACATGATTAGCGGCAGTGGAGACAATCGTAAAGCCTAGGACCCGTAGAATCCGCTCAACTTCTTCTGGATGGAGTTCGTCTTGATCAGTGTCCGACTCAACGGGACCTAACACCTGATTGATTCGGTCTAGCCGCAATTCAATGGAGCGTTTGACATCCGTACGATGGTCAACTACCTGCTGGCTAACGCTAACCCCTCCGGCTAACTCGCTAATTAACTGCAGGGCATGGCGACAAGCAATCTCTAGTTCCGTATCGTTCACCCCACGTTCGTACCGCGCTGACGCTTCCGTGCGTAGGCCTTGGCTACGAGCGGAGCGGCGAATAGTAGTGGGGTTAAATACTGCTGCCTCTAAAACTAAGCGATGACTGTCAGCGTGGACTTCCGTTGCTTGCCCTCCCATCACCCCGCCCAGGGCTACAGGTTGGTTGTTTGCTGTGATCAACAGCGTCTGCTCTTGAAGGAGACGCTGTTGGCTGTCTAGAGTAACTAAGGTTTCTCCTGGCTCTGCAAAGCGCACTCCAATCGTTAGGGAGTCACCACCCGCTATACTTTTTAATCGCTCCCAATCAAAGGCATGTAGAGGCTGGCCCCATTGCAGCAAGATGTAGTTGGTAATATCTACGACATTGTTAATTGAGCGGGTGCCCGCTGCTTCTAGACGCCGTTGTAGCCACTGGGGAGAGGGACCAATCGTAACACCCTCAATCGCTGTGCCGATATAGGCAGGACAGGCTTTTGTTTCAGAAACAGCGATCGCAAACCCTTGATCCGCAGCCACAATCTGGGCTTCTGGTATTGATGGTAATTTAAGGGGTGCTCCCGTCAATGCCGCAACTTCGCGGGCAATCCCAACCATGCTTAGCGCATCTGCCCGGTTTGCTGTAGAAGTTAAATCTAGGATCACATCGTCTAGACCGAGCAATGGCCGCACATCACTACCGATCGCCGGTTCTAGTTCAAAACTGTGGATACCACTAGATTCCTTAGCTAAGCCCAACTCAGCTAGCGAACAAATCATTCCCTCTGAAACAACTCCCCTTAGCTTTGAGGAGCGAATTTTCAGCTTCACATGGGGCAAGTAAGTGCCTACCGTTGCCACGGGGACATAAAGCCCGGATTGGACATTGGCAGCGCCACAGACAATATTCAACGGTTCACTCGTTCCAGTGTTGACTCGGCAAACTCGAAGCTTGTCTGCATTGGGATGGGGTTCACACTGGAGAACTTTGCCTACAACTACTCCCTCTGCCCAAGCCCGGCGATCCTCAATCGCCTCTACCTCAAACCCAGCCATTGTTAGCGCTTCCGCTAACGCTTCCGGGTCCATGTCAAAGTCCACCAGTTCCCGCAGCCAATTGAGAGAGATCCGCATGCTTCGTTTCTATACAAAAGCTTTTTGACCAGAGCCTGTAACTGCTCAGGTCAACTACAATGACTCATCCTAACAAATGCCTGCCACCTCAAGCGCTGGGTGGCAGCTTCAAAGTATTACGTTTAGATCCCAGAACCATCGAGAAATTGCTGTACAACCTTGTCACGTAAGCGACAACTTTGATAGTCACTGACAGCAGGTACCGGCACCCCAGCTTCAACGGATGATTGCTTAAGCCGCGATGAAGTTAGACTTCCGGCCAGAGCCGAGTTGATAGCAGTGTTTGTTTGCTCAAGCCCTTGGAGCCTCTGCTCTAAGGTTTCAATGCGATCAACTAAGATCCGAATCACTTCTGCTTCAGCATCTGGAAGTCGACCGTGCTCAAGGGGGTCAACCTTTTCACCATTGCGGTAGACAATCCGGCCTGGTACTCCTACAACTGTGCAGTCTGAGGGTACATCCCGGAGTACCACTGAGCCAGCTCCAATTCGAACATTGCTGCCGATTTCAATATTGCCTAAAATTTTTGCACCTGCACCAACGACAACATTGGCACCGAGTGTTGGGTGGCGTTTACCAGTTTCTTTACCAGTACCACCCAGGGTTACACCTTGGTAGATCAGGCTATAGTCACCGACAACTGCCGTTTCACCAATCACGACGCCCATGCCATGGTCAATAAACACTCCCCTGCCGATCGCAGCGCCAGGATGAATCTCTATTCCCGTAATAAATCGCGTGATGTGAGAGATCAATCGCGGCACCAAGGGAATGTTCAGTTTGTACAGTCGATGCGCAAACCGATGAAATGCTAGTGCCTGCAAACCAGGGTAGCAAAGCAGAACCTCTAGCCAGTTACGAGCGGCAGGGTCACGTTCAAAAATAATCTGGAAGTCGGTCTTGAGAGTAGTGAGCACAACAATGTCACCCAAGGCGAGACAAACCACTTACTATCCTAATTCAAACCGGGATGACCTATCTTTACTTTGGTCAATTTTGCCACCAATCATTGGCAGCCTATCCATTTGTAAACTTGTCTACTTTTATCGTTCGAAACAATACAGCAAAACTCATCTAAAGCTGCTATGGAAATCTGCCGCAAGAGGAGTAGACACAAGGCATAAGCAGAGTAGACTCACAGGGCAATCTCGTACAACTTTTCCATGGATCTCTATATCCTCAACCTACTGGTATTGGGCCTGCTGTTACTTTTTGTCACTTTGGGCTCCGGTTGGATTTCCCGTCTGCCCCTTTCCGATGCCTTAATTTACTTGGTGGTTGGGGTTGCTTTAGGTCCGCTCGGACTTAACTTGCTGCAATTGAAGCCAGATGCCGAGTTACTAAAGCGGTTAACCGAGTTTGTGGTGATTGTCTCTATATTTGGCTGCGGTTTAAGGCTAAATTTGCCGTTCCAGCTATGGGCCTGGAATTCAACGGCACGATTGATTGGCTTTCTGATGCCCATCTCAATTTTTGCGATCGCTGCGGTGGGTCACTGGCTCTTAGGGCTTAGTTGGGCAATTGCTGTCCTGTTGGGCGCAATTTTGGCACCCACTGATCCGGTACTAGCTTCAGAAGTGCAGGTTGAGGATGTTGACGAGGAGGATGAGCTGCGATTTGGCCTGACCTCTGAAGGGGGCCTGAATGATGCACTTGCCTTCCCCTTTGTTTATTTCGGGTTGCACTGGCTGAAGGATGATAACTGGCAGAATTGGTTTCGTCAGTGGGTAGCTGTTGACCTGCTCTGGGCGATCGCCGCTGGTATTGTTATGGGCGTTATTGTCGCTAAAGCCGTGATCCGGCTGGATGGTTACCTCCAAAAGTACCGACCTGTAGAAGAAGAAAGAGAAGATTTCGTTGCCCTGAGCACAATTTTGCTAACTTATGCCCTGACTGAGCTGGTGAACGGTTATGGGTTTTTGGCCGTTTTTGTGGCCGGAGTTGTTGTGCAGCGAGGGTACCACCGAGAGAAACGGCTATCCCAACTGGTCTTTACCGAGCAAATCGAAAACCTGCTAGAAGTCCTGGCTATTTTGCTGCTAGGTTCTCTGTTGCTAGTGCGGCCGATCTTAGAGTTTGGGGGTGCTGCCCTACTAGTCGCTGGATTGTTGATCTTTGTCATCAGGCCGGTTGGAACTTGGATTAGTACAATCGGCGCTGGCTATCCGGCCGGAAAGCGGTGGCTAATTGGCTGGTTCGGGGTACGAGGGGTTGGTTCTCTTTACTACTTGTTCTATGCCTTGGGAGAAGGATTGGAGAAGACTGGCGATCAAGACCGAATTATCTGGATCACTTTTCTGACCATTGTTGCTTCTATGATTCTGCATGGCACCAGTGCTACCCCTCTCATGAAGTGGTACGAGCAGAAATTTAGGGGCAGAAAAAAATTGGATGAGCCTGCTGTTGATGAGAGCTAGGGCTATGGTAGGTGCTGCGTGTGCTCTGTAACCCGCTGAAGCTCGAGCTCGATCTGCAAGGAGTCTAAGACTACCCATCTGCTGCTTTTTAAGAACAACTACTTAATTTGTCAAAATCAATCGTGAGATGGATAAATTCCTCAAATTGCTGTGACACCTTCAAAGAAGAGAAAGTTTTAACTTCTATTAAGAGGAGAATATAGTAATGGTGTCCACACTCGACGATACAAAACGCTCTGCAATCGCTACAAGACTGGCAGATGCGAAAGCGCTACAGGAGTTTTTGATTTCTCTTGAGCAGAAATTGATGTCTGCTGTAGATGATGAAACAACTCGCAAAACGCTGAGCGACATGTATGAGTCTGACCAGAAGAACCTCGGGATTTTAGACACTGCGATCGTGCAGTACGGCGTTAAGGGTGAGCCCAGACAAGCTGTCCATAAGTTTATCGACTTCATCCAGCAACTGATGGAAGATTCTGAATTTTCCCTCTATGACAAGTTTTCTGAGCTTGAATTGCTAAAGCATAAGCAAGCAATGACGGGTATCATGCTCCATAAAGCTGCCCAGCAGGTCGGCGCTGATGTGATCGCTGCTCTGACGCCACTCAATACTGTTAACTTTGAAAATCGTGGCCATCAAGAGCAACTCAAAGGTATTTTAGAAAGAATCGGCACGCTAGAGCTGACCGGAAAAGAGGCAGACCAAGGCCTGTTTGCACGTCTACAGGATACAGCCGCCGCCGCTACAGGTGTTGTCGGTAGTATTCTCAGCAAAGGTTCTGGCAAGGACGATATGGACATCCAAGACTTGATTCGGATGGATCATGCGAAGGCCAACACGCTATTTGCGGAAATTCAAAACACTGACGATCCCCAGAAAGCCCAAGAGTATTTTGGTCAGCTTTACAAAGACCTGACTGCCCACGCGGAAGCGGAAGAGCAAGTTGTTTACCCGGCCATGCGGAGCTACTACAACAACACTCAGGAGCTCTACGATGAGCAAGCCCAAATGAAGCAAATGCTGGAGCAAATCAAAGCTACTAGCCCCGCTTCCTCTGAGTTTAAGGACCAAGTCAGACAGTTGGCGCAAGTAGTTCAGGACCATGTCAGCGAAGAAGAGAATGACATGTTCGCGAAGATTCGCGACAACTTCAGCGATGAGCAACGGGAGCAAATGGCAACCCAGTTTAAGTCAGCTAAGAGCCAAGTTCAAGACACACTTGCTGCCAAATAATGCGCTAGTAGGTTGATACAGCTCTTGGCGCTGTATCAGTAAGAAGCTAAGTAGGGGGTATTATTGCCCCCTTAAGCACTTCTAGTCACAACAACTATTTAGGGAACGCAGATATGGTATCCACACTTGATGACACAAAGCGTTCAGCAATTGCAGAGCGCTTGGCAGACATGAAGGCTGTCCAAGAATTACTGCTCTCCAATGAGCAAAAACTGGCGGCTGCTATCAATGACGCAGAACTGAGTCAACGCCTGAGGGACATGCATGAGTCTGACCAAAAAAACCTGGGTGTTCTAGAGACGGTGATCGTGCAGTACGGCGTCCAAGCCGAACCCAGACAGGTTGTGCAGCAATTTGTCGATATGATTCGGCAATCGATGGAGAACTCTGATTTAAGCCTGTACGACAAAGTAACCCAGCACGAGCTACTAAAGCATTCGCAGTGCATGACAGGTATCATGCTGCATAAGGCTGCTCAAAAAGTTGGTGCTGATGTCTTGCTGGCCTTTGGCCCCCTCAATACGGTCAACTTTGAGAACCGGGCTCATCAAGAGCAACTCAAAGGCATCATGGAACAGATTGGAACTCGTGAACTTACCGGCGAAGAGGCTGACCAAGGTCTCTGGGCAAGGGTTCAGGATGCGACAGCAGCTCTATCAGGTGTGTTTGGCAGTCTAGTCACTCAAACCTCCGATAAAAAGGATCTCAACATCCAAGACGTAATTAGATTGGATCACAACAAAGTCAATACTCTATTTACGGAAATTGGCCAGTCCGACGATCCTCAAAAAATCCAAGAGTACTTTGGTCAAATTTATAAAGATCTGCTCGCTCACTCTGAGGCGGAAGAGCAAGTAGTCTACCCAAAAGTGCGCTCTTTCTACCCTCAAGATAAGGTGCAGGAACTCTACGACGAGCAGGGTGAATTCAGACGGCTATTGGACGAAATCAAGGCCATAGATCCTGTTGCTTCTAAAGATGAATTTAAGAGCAGAGTCAAAGATCTGATGGATGCGGTTGGCGACCATATTCGTCAAGAAGAGTTTGATATGTTTACGGCAATTCGAAACAACCTCAGCGATGAGCAGAGCGAGCAACTGGCTAGCGAATTCAAAGCGGCTAAGAGCCAATCGCAGCAGCAAATGGCATCTGCTAGCTAGGTTTATCAAACTAGCCTGAACCTAAGTACCCGCTTCAAATGGAGGGTGATATCACCCTCCATTTTTTATTACTCCCCTAAGGCCAACCAAACCAAGCGCTTATCGGCCCCACTGGAAAATGGCTGCACCCCAGGTTAACCCGGCACCAAACCCAGAGGCCGCAATCACATCGCCAGATTTAATCTTGCCCTGACGCACCTGTTCATCCAGCGCCAAAGGCATAGAGGCGGCAGAGGTATTACCGTAGTTTGCCAGGTTACTAATCACTCTTTGACTTGGAATCTTTAACCGCTGGGCTACAGCATCTAGGATACGTTGATTGGCCTGGTGGAGCAGTAGCCAGTCAATTTGCTCAGCACTGAGTTGAGCTCGGAATAGGGCTTTTTCAAGGACTTCTGGTACCCGTTTGACGGCGAAGCGATAGACTTCCTGGCCATTCATTGAAATTGGCTGGTAGGTTCCCTGCGCAACGCTGACTCCTGGAGTTAAGGCTCGGGGTTGACCTTGGTAGGGCAAGGTCAGGCAACTATTCTGGTTGCCATCACTACGTAACTCGAATCCCAATAGGCGATCGCACTCGTTGGCCTGGAGGACCACTGCCCCGGCACCATCGCCAAACAAGATACAGGTACGGCGATCGCTCCAGTCCACCCATCGGGATAGCACATCGGCGGCAATCAGCAGCACATTCCGGTAAACGCCAGTTCGAATATACTGAGCGGCCGTCACCAAACCAAAAATAAATCCTGAACAGGCAGCGGTGATGTCAAAAGCGACGGCCCGTTGAGCACCGAGTTGCGCTTGAATCAGACTGGCGCTGCCAAATAGATCATCAGGGGTAGAGGTTGCCAAAATAATCAAGTCCAACTCGCTGGGAGCAATTCCGGCCATACTAATTGCTCCTTGGGCAGCGGCTGTGGCGATCGCCGTTAGAGATCCTTGGGCATCGGCCAGGCGCCGACTCCGAATACCTGTACGCTCCACGATCCATTGGTCAGAAGTATCAACAATCTGGCTGAGGTCCTGATTATCAACCGCAGCCTCTGGTACGGCGGACCCACTGCCTATAATTGCTACCCCTGGCCCTAACTGCTGTTTCATGGACAAACACACTACGCTGTTATGTTGTTGGGATTAATCATCGGCGACAGGCACCTTGGTTTGGGAGCGGGATTGAATTCGCTCTAGCACCTGGTTATCAACCGCTTCCTTAGCCAGGCGGATCGCATTAAAAATCGATGGGGCTTGCGAACTGCCGTGGCTGATAATACAAACTCCAGCAACCCCCAATAGCAAGCCACCGCCATGCTCAGCGTGGTCCATGCGCTGTTTAATTCGTTTGAGATTAGGCTTTAACAATCTAGTGCCAAGCTTACCATTGACGCCTTGGGGCAACTCTTCGCGGAGAATTTGCAGGGCTACCTCCCCCACCGCCTCCGCGAATTTCAGCAGTATGTTCCCGACAAAACCATCGCAAACAATCACATCAAATCGCCCAGAGAGCACATCCCGGCCTTCAGCATTGCCAGCAAAGCGAATCTGCCGATTGTTGGAGAGCCTTTGATGGGTTTGCACCGCTAGGTCATTACCCTTACCAGGTTCCTCCCCAATGTTAAGTAGCCCGACTTTAGGGTTAGGGATGCCGAGGACATACTGGCTGTAGATTGTCCCCATGCTGGCAAACTGCTCCAGAAATTTGGGTCGGCAGTCAACAATTGCACCGACATCAAGGACAATTACAGGTTTACCAGCAACCAAGGTTGGCAAAACTGCACCAATCGCTGGCCGGTCAATACCACGTAAGCGCCCCAAGCGCAGGAGAGCAGCTGCCATTGCCGCACCAGAATGGCCAGCGGAAACCACTGCCTCCGCTCGCTTCTGCTTGACCAAGTCCATCGCCACATTAATCGAGGCCTGAGGTTTGCGCTTGAGACCACTCAAGGGCTCTTCATGCATTTCAATTGTGCCCTCAGCAGGTACAATCTCTATCTGGTTCAGGGTGGGCTGGGGGACTGCCGCTCTGATTTGTTCAGGATCACCCACCAGGACCACTTCAACGTCCAGTTCTTCCCGCGCCCTCAGCGCTCCGGCAACGATCTCTCCAGGGGCGCGATCGCCGCCCATGGCATCAATTGCTATCCGTGCACGAGTCGCTCCCATGAATTAACGTTGTAAAACACTTCAGAATTTTAGCAGATAGCTCACACCTAAAGGATGAATCGCCGCGGTACTAGGGCCACTTTTGCTGATTCAGCCAGTTTGCTATTGCAGTTTAGAGTAAATTAAAATCTTGCTGCACCTACCACAATTTCTGAGGGCATTGGGTGCAATCAAGTCACTGTAACTTCGATTCCATGCGGCTCGGGAAGCTAAGGAATGTTCATGCTGGAATTATTTGCATCGGGTGTTTTTTCACTCTGGCTGGAAGCGGCTGGGATCAAATCTCCTACCCTCCAACCGAGCAACGTTTCCACAGCTAGCGCCCTACTATTAGGGCAAGACCCCGTAACGGCTACTGTGGTCAAACGTTACCTCCAGCAGCTCTCTGCCCAAGGCTTTAGTGAATCCCAGCAAGGCGTTTGGATTCAATCGGGAAACCAATTACTAGCCACTCAGCAGGGATCAATCCCTCTTCCGGCTGCTTCTTTAACCAAAGTTGCTACCTCTTTGGTGGCCCTACAAACCTGGGGGCCTCAGCATCAATTTATTACTCAAATCGGGACTACAGGTGCAGTTCAAAAGGGGGTTTTGAAGGGTGACTTAGTCGTTCAAGGCGTCGGCGATCCCCTATTTATCTGGGAGGAAGCAATTAATCTTGGCAACACCCTTAACCGGATCGGGATTAGACAAGTCACAGGTGATCTTGTGATTGTTGGCGGCTTTACCATGAATTACGAGTCAGACCCAATGGTTGCTGGTAACCTGCTGCGGGAAGGGTTAAATGCAACAACCTGGGGAGAGGAAGCGCAAAGCCAGTACTCAACCATGCCGCGTGGCACTTTGAGACCACAAGTGGTAATTCAAGGGAATGTGCAACTCCAGCCCAGGCCCCCAGTGCAGCAAAGACTCCTAGTGCGGCATCGCTCCTTGCCCTTAAGCCAGCTTTTGAAGCAGATGAATATCTACAGCAACAATGCAATGGCGGAAACGCTAGCTGCTTCCTTGGGCGGAGCCAAGGTTGTTGCCCAGCGGGCGGCGATCGCCGCTGATGTGCCCCAATCAGAAATCCAGCTGATCAATGGTTCTGGCTTAGGCACGGCAAACCGGATGTCGCCACGAGCTGCCTGTGGGATGTTTCAATCGATTGAACGTCAGCTGCAGCCCTTTAAGCTCACCGCAGCGGATTTCTTTCCTGTTGCCGGACGCGATCGCGGCACGTTAGAAGCGCGACAGCTGCCACCCGCAACGGTGGTAAAAACGGGGACCCTTGCAGACGTGAGCACCCTAGCCGGGGTGATACCTACCCGCAAGTATGGGCCGATCTGTTTCAGTATTATGAATCGGGGTGATGCCGTGGATGACTTTCGGGTGCGGCAAGATCTCCTCTTACAAAACCTGCGTACTCATTGGGGGACCACTGCATTAGCAAAAGAGAAGCTACAGCCCAATCTGAGCGCTGTTCCGATGGGTGCAGGTGATCGCGACGAGATCCTACTACCGGCTAAGCCACCCTCCTGATGTCTAGAGGTAAAACATGGCTTAATCAGGGAATAATTTCCGTCACGACATTACCCCCACTAATTAACACCGCCTGTTCCTGAAATTTTCCAAACGCCTGCGGACCTCGCAGCTCGAACCTAGGCTGCTGCTGCTGATAAACAACGTTGCCGCGAGCTTCAATGCTCTGTGTAGGAATGCGCCAAGTGAGTTGATCGGTTTTCAAAAGGGAGCGGTTTCGCTTTCCAGTGGTTTGAACTGAGCCCGTTAATTGCACCCGTTTCTGATTCAAATCAAGCTGGCCTGCATTTGCCGTGACTGCCACCTTTTGTCCCCGATCCTGGACATAGAGTGCTTGGGGACTTGTCACAACTCCTTGGCCTAAGTTCCAAACAAGTTGCTGGCTGGCTATCTCTAAATCAGGGTTGAGAAAGCTGAGGCGAACATTAGATTGGAGAGCTAATACTTTTGGGTTTAAGTGCAGTACTGCTTGCCCCGCTGTTGCCCGGTCTGTTGGTTGCGAACGAACCAGACGTTCAATTTGCACAGGCTGAGCATTTGCTTTAGAACCAGCGGTTAAACGCTGCTGAACTAACTGCCACACTAGGCGCTCAGTTCGCAGGCGCAACTTAGGCTCATTCAGTACCGCAACCACTTGACCTTGAGCCTGGAGCTGATGGGTGCGGCTAGACGCATAGGCTTCCCTGGCAGATACCCGGACTTGCGGGTGGATAATGCTCAAGTTACGACGGAGAATCAACAAATCAGCTTGTGGTTGCCACTCTAGCTCCCGCCCCTCTAATCGGATGCCATTTCTGGTATCAGTGGCGATGATCTCGCCCTTCAAGGAAATTTTCTGACTTTCAGGATAAACTTCCCCCTGCTTCGCTTTAATTTGGAAAACAGATTTTCCATCCTGAAATAGCTCGCCAACTAGCTCCTGCACTTGAGCTGTTCTGCGGTCTTGGTTATAGGTTGCTTGCTTGACTTTAATTTGCCACAAGGGACGCCCTTGGGGATCAGCCTGATTTAGTGTCCCATTATGAAAAGCTAGTTCCTCCTGCGTTAAAGGCCGAGCAGAACTGGCATCTTTTGCCTGCTGTGGTGGCCTTTGATTGCTCGCGAACCAACGCTGACCATTATTACAAGCACTTACCCCAACAACTAAAACAGCTAGAGTGACCTGGTGAAAAAACGGCTTCACTAAGAAGCTCCTTTAGCGTTTCGCCGTGTAGATGGCTCTTAAGACTGGAGTACCAGAAGAAAAGCCTGTTTAAAATTGATCCAGGACGCCTCTAAAAAATCAGCCCGACACCATAAGGACCTGTCAGCCCTTAACCAAAGCTGGTTGGCTTTGTTTCCTCATTTGAGTTGATCAGGCTGATTGTGGTTTGCTCGCTGAGATCAAGACCTGGTAGGGGCCGGTAAGTATAGCTAGTGCGTGGCACTTTCTGGATATCTTCTTTGATGCTGTCAAGGTCAATATAGCGATCAGCGACATTGATCAAGCTATCGCTGGTCATGGTTCGCAAGCTAACTACTTCCACCCGCACACCGCGATAACTAACAGCGTCAACAGCATAAGCAAGATCTCCATCTCCGCTGACAAGAATTGCCGTATCGTAGGAACCTACTAACGCCATCATATCTACGGCAATTTCCACATCTAAGTTGGCTTTTTTTGAGCCGTCTGGTAGCTGCACCAAATCCTTTGCAATCACTCGGTAGCCATTGCGCCGCATCCAGAGTAAAAAGCCCTGTTGCTTTTCATTCGTTGGGTCTACTCCGGTGTAAAAGAAAGAGCGCAGTAGCCGGGAACCAGCGGTCAAGCGGCAAAGCAGCTTTGTATAATCGATTTCAATCCCCAGCTGTAAGGCGGCGTAGAACAAATTTGAGCCGTCAATAAAGATCGCAATTCGACCCCGATTCTCTAAGACTTGCTCTGGGGTAAAGACTGAGTTATTTTCAAAATTCAACATCTTATGCTTATTACCTCTGTTATCAGTATTTTCAAAAGGTTCTTATTTTATCGGTGTAGCGCAAAAATTTTAAGAATATGTCCAGCCTTAAAAATTAGGTTTCAGAGTTCAATTCTTTGGAAAATTGGTTCAGGCGGTCCTAGCACCTGAGCCGGAGAAAGGATTCCCCACTGGGCTTGCTTGGTGTAATTCATCAGATTATCCTGGGCAGATTGTTGATTAAAGTTAACGGAAAAGCCCAACTGTTGATAAATTTTTGTACTGATAGTTGGAATAATTGGAGCGAGTAAATAGGCTGCCAGTCTCACCGTTTCCAAAACGGCATATAGAACTTGATTTACCACCTCCTGTTTACCTTGCTTGTACAAGCTCCAAGGGGCTTGCTGGTCAATGAACTTGTTCCCCGCCCTGACTAGGGCTAGGGCTGCCTCACAGGCATGACTAAAGGCGTAGGTTTCATAAGCTTCAGCAGCGCGATCGCCCGCTGATAATCCTAGGCTCTTTAAAGGATGATCCGCAGGGATCTCCGTGGCAGAAACGAGGGGGACTTGGCCATCACAGTACTTAACAGCCATTTTGAGGGTCCGGTTGAGCAGGTTACCTAAGTCATTCGCCAGTTCAGCGTTCAGAATATTGACGAATCGAGATTCATTAAAGTCCCCATCGCGACCAAATTCAATTTCTTTCAAGAAGTAATAGCGAACGGCATCAGCACCGTATCGGTTCGCCAGCACCACCGGGTCTAAAGTGTTACCCAAACTTTTACCCATTTTCTGACCATCTTTAGTCAGGTGACCGTGGCCAAACACATGTTCTGGCAGGGGCAGTCCTGCGGACATCAGCATTGCTGGCCAGTAAATCGCGTGGAACCGGAGGATGTCTTTACCAATCAAGTGTAAATTCATGGGCCACCAGTGTTTGAGAGCATTGTCTAGGGTTGGCTCACTGTCTGGTTCTAGTAAGGCGGTAATGTAGCCCAGTAAGGCATCAAACCAAACGTAAAGCGTCTGGCTAGGATCTACAGGGACAGGGATTCCCCAATCCACGTTGACCCGGGAAATTGAAAAGTCTTGCAAGCCCTGGCTGACAAAGCTGAGTACTTCATTGCGGCGGATTACCGGTTGGATAAACCGAGGCTGCTTTTGATAAAGGTTTTCCAGCTGGGTTTGGTACTTAGACAAGCGAAAGAAGTAGTTCTGTTCGTCTCGCCACTCCGCCTGTCGGTTGGTGTGAATCGCGCAGTGATGATTTTCAAGCAGCTCCCGCTCTTCTTTGAACTCTTCACACTCAACGCAGTACCAACCCTGCTGCTGATTGAGGTAAATGTCATTCTGTTGCCAAACCCGGTGGAAAAACTCCTGGACAATCGCAGCATGGCGCGGATCAGTTGTGCGACTGAAGCGATCATATTGGATATCGAGCTGTTTCCAGGTGGATATAAAGGCTGCCGATATCTGATCACTGTGTGCCTGGGGCGAACGCTCTAAGCGCTCAGCAGTGCGCTGGATCTTTTGTCCATGCTCATCGGTGCCAGTAACCAATAAAACTTGATTGCCACGCAAGCGTTGAAAGCGCGCAATGACATCCGCGGCAATCGTCGTATAAGCACTGCCAATATGAGGCACGTCATTGACGTAATAAAGCGGTGTTGTTAGTGAAAAAGTGGTTTTATGAGCCAATTCTATAGCCTTGATTAGAAAATTTTATAAACAAACAAAAAAACTATTTTTTCTTAGAGCGACCCTATAGTAGGGTGCAAATATTGGTGATGGCAAATATTGTTTAGCAAGGTTGTTATGAGATTGAAAGCAGTAGGAAACGATATAAACACCCGGAAAATTCTTTAACACAAATTAACTTATTAAATCTTAATATAATCATAATTCCGGTCATAAATCCAGCGGTCAGTAAATAGGGGCAGTGCTGTGAGAAACTGCATAAAACAAGGGTACTAATGTCGCAATGGTGACATCAATTGCCAGTTATTACACCTAACTCCCTCGTCAGCTGCTTGAATTGGGTCACTATAGCCAAGTAAAGTAATGTTAAGAGAGGGCCAGTCTTATCCTTTGCCTATAAGCACTAATGTTGACTGAGAGACCACTGCTTGTTTCTCAATTGTTACTTTCTAGCCTAGGCACTCGGCTGTTTCTGCATCACGGCGATCGAGTGCCAATAGAGGGTCCAATTTTGATGGTAAGCAATCACCGCAGCTTTATTGATGCCCCTTTGTTGATGGTGGCGACTAATCGCTCGATTCGTTTTGCCTGTCATCACTATATGAGTCAGGTTCCGGTAATGCGCGAGGTCGTGGCGCAATTGGGTTGTTTGCCTTTGGATAAGCCGGAGTGTCGACAACGGCGTTTTTTTGCCCAAGCTACGCAGTTGCTCCAAAAGCAGCAGATTGTAGGTATTTTTCCAGAGGGAACACCGCCGATGGTAAAAGTGACAGCACCTGAATCAGTTGGTGACTTTCAAAGGGGGTTTATGCACCTAGCTTTGCGGGCAGAGGTGCCAGATTTGGCGATTCTACCGGTAGCAATCGCTGCTGTGGAAGAGACCTGTACAGCGGTGGCCCCCTTAAAGCTCTTGAGTTGGTTTGATCCTTCTGAACCTCTGTTTCGGCAAGGGGGTTGGCATCCAATGGTGATCTACCAGCAGGTCAATGTGCTGGTCGGTCGCCCCCGCTGGCTTACCTCATCGGAACGTCAACGCTATCAAGGTAGAGCCGCCAAAGCCTTGGTGAACGAGCTGAGCCATCACTGCCACGCAGAGATCAAACAACTACTGCATCAAAGCTATGTTTAGTGGTTTCTGCCAAAAACAGCCTAAGTATTTTTGCTGCGATTATGGCTGTGAACCAGCTTAGTTTCCCAGTTTATCGTCATCAACTTCATGAGTCACATTTGTTTCTTAACCCCAAGAACTGTTAATCCGACCTATCC
This sequence comes from uncultured Synechococcales cyanobacterium, assembly GCA_902806435.1. GTDB lineage: Bacteria > Cyanobacteriota > Cyanobacteriia > Thermosynechococcales > Thermosynechococcaceae > CADCWO01. The sequence goes on from CADCWO010000246.1 coordinate 20,521, forward strand.
GCTGTTTGTTTTTCTACCCGCAATGGATGGGACGGGTAAGTTACTGCGAGCCCAAACCGTAGGTTTAGAAAAAACCTTTGATGTCCGCTGCTTGGCCATCCCTGCTGATGACTTAACAGACTGGGAGCACCTGAGCAAAGAAGTTGTTGGTTTAGTGATAGGGGAATTAAATAGAGCGCCTCAGCGCTCTGTTTACCTGTGTGGCGAGTCTTTTGGGGGGTGTTTGGCCTTAAAGGTGGCCCTTCGGGCACCTCACTTATTCCACCGAATTATTCTGATTAATCCGGCTAGCTCATTTAACAGTCGCCCCTGGATGGCTTGGGGTTCACGCTTGGCTCAGTGGCTACCACAATTTCTCTACCACTACTCTTCTGCTGCCCTTTTACCATTCCTGGCCGCTTTAGAACGAATTGCTCCGCCGGAGCGTCAGGCCCTAGTAGAGGCAATCCAATTAGTGCCACAGAAAACTTCAATTTGGCGTTTATCCCTCTTAGCACAATTTGAGGTTACGCCAGCCCAGCTGCAGTCAATAACTCAACCCGTTTTACTGATCGCAAGTAACGCAGATCGGCTTTTACCTTCTCTGCCAGAGGCGCAAAGGCTAGCCGAGTGGTTACCCGATGCTCAGGTGGTGACCTTGCCTGATAGCGGCCATGCTTGCTTACTAGAAGCCGAAATCAATCTTTTAGAGATTTTAAGATCCGCTAACTTTTTGATGGATCTGCACTCCGCTAATGAACAGGTGTTTGTGAGCGATCGCTAACAGATTTGCACAGCCGCAATGCTGTTCCTTTCGCATTCCAATAGACTCGATCAAAAATCTGGTAGAGAATATACAACCCCCGCCCACACTCACAGTCTGCCTGAGGTAGCTTTTTGGGGGATGCACTGCAACGGCCGGGGGTAACGAACCCGGAACCTTGGTCAGAAATGATCCACCAATACTGATGCCGGACCACTGTAAAGTGAACTAATACTAGCTTGTTGGGATCTAGCTCGTTACCATGCTTAGCAGCATTTACTAGTGCCTCTTGCAATCCCAGCCGCAGCTCTGCGTGGCAATGCGGGGGAACTTCTGCTAGTAACAAATCAAGGACGGGATGTAAGTAAAGCGTAGAGGAAAAGCTGATACTCGTCCAGGAGCGGCTGGTCGGACGAAGGGAAGTTGCAACCACTTCAAAAAACCTCACAGCTTTTAGGTAAACAGGCGTTCATCTTCATAGGTCAAGTTGAAAAGAAGGGCCTTGAAACCTTGAGCTTGTTGTAAAAATTGTCGATAGTCGAGACTAATCTATCTACTAAGAGTTGTTTGTACTTACTAAAAGCATACTCAACTTTGATTGGATGTACAATTATTTTGATTTTCTTATCATTAATATTGATGTTTTTTATTAACAGGGGATTGCCCTTTAAAAGCTGAAAGTCAAGGATTTAACCAATTCAATAGGAGTCATTATTGCAATGACTAGCTGCCTCCTCAGGATATTCCTGGCTTAGCTTAAAAGTGCTAAATACTAATAGCCGCAGGTTTTCTGATTGAGTTGCAACCATCCAGGAAGAAAGTGATTTAGGAAAATTGCTGATGATAGAGTGTCACAATTTGCGCTGTAACCTCAGCAATACTCAAGCTATCTGTATTAACTTCAACGGCATCCAGAGCTTTGCGTAGGGGCGCAATCGAGCGGCTACTGTCTTGGCGATCGCGTTGTTCAATATCCTGCTCTAATTGCTCAAGGCTAATCGTGGCAATACTTTGAGTTACTAATTCCTGCTGACGCCGCCGAGCCCGTTCACCAACTGAAGCCGTCAAAAAGATCTTCAGCTCCGCATCGGGGAAGACATGAGTGCCAATATCACGGCCTTCAACAGCAATTCCGCCCGTGCTGCCATAACGTTGTTGCTGCTTAACCAACGCCCAGCGGACTGCTGGCTGGGCGGCGACCGCAGAAACCTGAGCGGTAACTTCCAAACTGCGAATCTTTGCGGTCACATCCTGACCGTTCACCACAACTCGGGGAGGGGTATTGGCATCACTGGTTGGGAGCAACTCTATCTGGCACTGCTCAACCAGTTCAGCTACAGCATCCTGGTCAGACACAGAGACACCAGATTGTAGAACCAACCAAGTCACGGCCCGGTACATGGCTCCCGTATCTAAATAGAGTAGTCCTAGCGCCTTGGCAACGTTGCGGGTGACCGTAGACTTGCCTGCCCCAGCTGGACCGTCAATGGCGACAATTGGTTTACGATTATGCAACAACGTGTTGTCGATCAATCGCGTGGAGCCAACGGAAGCGGCGATCGCCAGTAGGCCAGTATCTTCAACTTCTACCAAGGGAGTTAGCATTGTTGGATCTACCAATTCAATATACTCAGGTTTAATGTCTGGGGTGGTCGCCAGTTCTTGCTCAACAGTTGTGATTAAGGTAGTGCGATCACGGCAACCAGAATAAAAGGCTCGTTTCGCCTGCTGTAAGCTGCGGTACAAAACGGTTGCTTGTTGGCTTTGGGCAGATGTGAGATAGGCATTGCGAGAGCTGTAAGCAAGACCGCTTACTTCTCGGACAATTGGACAGGGGACAACCTCAACTGGAAAATTGAGATCAGCGACCAACCGTTGAATAATTGCCAGTTGTTGGGCATCCTTACGGCCGAAATATGCACGCTGCGGCTGAACAAGATTGAATAGCTTGGCCACAATCGTCGCCACTCCTTGAAAGTGAGCTGGCCGAGATTGACCGCAGAGCCTTTCGGTTAGCTGGGAGGAGGGAACAACCTGCGTCACCGGCCCGTTGAGAGCAATCATGGGGAATAGCTCTTGGGCTGATGGGGCAAAAATTACATCCACCCCTGCTTGTTCACACACTCTGGCATCTGCGGTTAAAGTACGCGGGTACTGCTGGAAGTCCTCGGCTGGCCCAAATTGCAGAGGATTCACAAAAATACTGACAATTACTAGCCGGTTTTCGTACCGAGCACGCTGGATCAGACTGAGATGCCCCAGGTGTAGCGCGCCCATTGTAGGTACAAAGCCAATTTTAGTAAAAGCATTATTCCGCCTGAACTTTGGTCCAGAGGCATTCAGCTGAATGTAAAACTGAGCTAAATAGTGCCTTAGCTCAGCGACTGTAGTCAATAACGAGATAGATTTACTGGTCATAGCCGTATTTTCTCAGGAATCCGGCTTGGAAAGGCCAAACTAGAAGCATCCTGCTTGACCAGACGATCAATGCTAGCTACCGCTACTTCATGACATCAATCCGAACTGGGGCCACACCGCTATTGACAACACCCAGAACTTGGGCTGCTTGTCTAGATAAGTCAAGAACTCGGCCATGGCTAAAAGGGCCGCGATCGTTAATCCGAACAATCACGGAACGGCCGTTGTCTAAATTTGTGACTTGTACCTTCGTCCCAAACGGCAAGGTGCGGTGAGCAGCTGTCATTGCATATTGGTTAAATCGTTCACCGTTGGCTGTGGGATTGCCTTGAAAGCCTGGCCCGTACCAGGAAGCCCAACCTTTAACCAGAAATTGCAGGGGTCCTGAAGCAAGTTTCTGTAGCCGTCGAGCCTGTGCTGCTGACTGACCTAAGATTTTCCGTAAAGGTGGAGCATTACCGAGCTGACGCCGGATCTGGTTAGTGATTTGAATCGCGTTTGTGGCTAAATCACGACTGGGATTAACGGCAACGGTTTGAGCATCTAGCTCAACTACATGTTCTTTTCCAGCCCGGATCACAGGATGCTTTCCTTTAGCATCCCAAAGAACTTTGATCAAGCTAGCATCTATATTTTGACGCTGAAGTTGATTCAGCTTTGCCGCTACCGCTGTAGCCCGCCAAACTGGATCTTGAGGATTGTCTACAGCCTCACCTTTGAGGGTGGTATCAGAAAATAACTGCTCTGAGCTTCCGCTAGACGCTACTTTAACCCCTGGAGCAGCGGCAGACCGAGAACCCAAGAAAGTAAGAACTGGTGTATTGCGAAGATAAAGAGTCGCAGCCTGACGACCAGATAACCTATGAGCTTGTACTTGAGCAACGACTTGCTCCGCATCGTTAGTTTGAGATTGGCGCTCACCCATTTTGATGGCATTACTAGGTTGAGCGTTGGCAATGGAGCCAGTCTTAAGCGTTGCTTCGGATTGAGAGGTTGGCTGAGCGGATTGCTCTTGACTAGCCTGACTCGAAGCTGCTGCACCGACAGTGGTGATGAATAGAGCGCTAAGCAATCCACTCCAAATTTGTTGCTTCATAAGCGTTTTTGAGAAGGGCACTATAAAGATCGAATCTGCAAGCGGCAATCTGTAAAACTAGAAACTAGCGACTTACAAACTCATACTTGTTTCCTGGTTGCATTCGGTTACAAAACTGTTACACCCTACCATGAAGTTTTAGCTTGGGGATCAGCGTCTTTTAGTAACAATTGCTGCTTAATAGAGACTATCTACACCTATAGACATAGAGGAGAATGCCTAGTTGACTGGGCTTCACTCGATTTTTAATCGCTATTGAATGATTAAGAAAATCTATGATTATGCAAGTTTGTTTTTGAATGTTTGAATAAAAACTACGCAGTAAAGTCATTAATCACTAAACAACTAATTAGAAATTGATAAGTTATTCATAAGTTTTTCTAAGCAGTAATTCGCAAATGATAGACATTTCAATTAAAGCGACGCACTGCTGGTTACTTGCAGACTAAAGCTTAAAATATGCTTGCAAGTAAGACTGGTAGATAACGCTATGAGTTGTTGTAATGGATTATCGTGAAGCTGGGGTCGATGTTGCCGCTGGGCAAGCTTTTGTTAAAGGAATCCGGCATCTGGTTCAGAGTACCCAGCGGCCGGAAGTCTTGGGGCAGCTTGGTGGGTTTAATGGGCTGTTCCAGTTGTCTTCTAAGTATCGCGAGCCAGTTCTCGTTGCTGGCACAGATGGTGTCGGGACAAAGTTGAAGTTAGCCCATAGCCTGAACTGTCACCATACTGTTGGCATTGATCTCGTGGCTATGTGCGCCAATGACGTGCTGACCTCTGGTGCCGAACCTCTATTTTTCCTCGACTATCTGGCAACAGGGCAACTTAATCCGGAGGAACTGACCCAGGTTGTCGCCGGGATTTCTGAGGGGTGTCGTTTAGCCAACTGTGCCTTGCTAGGCGGAGAAACAGCGGAAATGCCAGGGTTTTATCAGCCGGGGGAGTACGATTTAGCAGGCTTTTGTGTAGGTGTAGTTGAAAAAAGTAAACTGGTGGATAGCTCATCCGTACAAGTAGGAGATGTGGCGATCGCTTTAGCCAGTCAAGGCGTCCACAGTAATGGCTTTAGTTTGATCCGTAAAATTGTGTCAGATCAAGGTTTAAATTGGCATGACAAGGTAAAGGTAGTAGAGCTGCCAGACACCTCACAGAAAAGTTTAGGTGAGATTTTGCTCACCCCCACCCGCCTCTATGTCAAACCAGTGCTAGAAGCGCTTCAGGCAGGGCTAGAAGTTCATGGTATGGCCCATATTACAGGGGGAGGGCTACCAGAAAATTTGCCGCGTTGCCTGGGAGAGGCCCAGTCGATCCAGATTAACCCCCAGCAATGGTCAATTCCCCCTATCTTTACTTGGATTGCTAACACTGGCAACATCAGTACTGGAGAGATGTTCCGGACATTCAATATGGGAGTTGGATTTGTACTATTGGTACCGTCAACTCACCGCGATCAGGCCCTTAATTGGTTTGCCGACCATCAGCTTGCAGCTTCTGTGATTGGGGAAGTTGTAGCTGGTAATGGTGAGCTGATTGGATTACCAAGCTAGCCTAGTGCTTTTCCGGCCAAGTAGACTGCCAGTCGGGGCAAGCATCTTCATCCCATCCGTAGGGGTGCATGGCACAAATTAGCAAGTTATCACCGTGCACTTGCCCGTAGTAATGACGGCAGCCAATGCAAGCTGAATGTTCTTCTATCATTGGCTGGACCGTTTGGATGATTGGTTGCGTAGCGTCCCCAACCACGGTCTCTAATCCCAAACAAATCTCCACCACGGGAACAATCGCCTCTGTAAGCAACTGATCAATATCGGTGGCAATCTCCTCAACCACCTCTAAGACGCCGTCCAAAAACTGCTCCGCCTCGGAGGTTATGCCCTCGATCATTTGGAGAAAATCTTTTTGCCAAGGCTCCATTGACTGCCTCCCAACTTTCTAGTCACGCTAGCGACTACTAACTGAATCCTACGGCTCTATAACTCCCAATCACTGAGGTGGTAGCTCATCAGGTGGGATTTGGTCTGAGGTTTCATCCTCTGTGAAAATCTCAATTCTGCGGGGGGGTTCGGATGATTGTGAGCCGACAGATGGTTGGTTAGTAGCTTGATTGGTCACGTCTTCAACCCAGCGTCGAGCTTCCTCGGTTGTCATCTCTCCGCGGCTGACCAATTCATCTACTAGTTCCTGAGCCTGCTCACGAAGTTCTCCAAAGGTACTAGTAGCTTTTTCGCCAGCGTAGGAGGCGATGCCAACCCCAAGATAAAATGCCTTCTGCACGATATCAGTAAAACTATTCATGGCTACGCAGGCTCCTTGAACTCGAGTTGTAGATCTTGTCTAAACAGTCTAACTGTGGCTGACACAACAAGGCTTGACAATTCTGCAGTAGTTTTAGTGTTTTGGTAGGGATAAGCCTGTCCGATAAGTCAGGGATCAGCATCCAATGGTGTGGACCTACACTAGAACTGCTTCAATCCTAGATTGAGGATTGAAATAAAGACGGACCCGGAGTCCACGCCTACCACAAGCATCCCGTATTGCTGCTACCTTCCGGTCCTGACAAGATTTGGGCGTTGTAATTGCATGAGTCCAGGTCCAATCTCAGTTTAGCATCGTTGTCCTGAGTGGTGAAGTCTTGGATTGGGCGAAAAATTCAGCCTACCGATTGGATATGGGATAATATAGCGGCGCAACTGCCAGCGGCTTCGCTAGCAAACTTGCCTTTTCCCCTCAAAGAGCGATCGTGTGTCCCAGCTTTCTAACCCTTCTTGGCCAGTTATTTTAGGTGTGTCTGGTGCATCCGGCTTGATTTATGCCGTCCGTGCCCTGAAGTTTTTGCTCCAAGCTGACTATGCAGTTGAATTAGTGGCCTCGCGGGCCACCTACCAGGTCTGGCAAGCAGAACAAAACGTGCGCATGCCCCCGGAACCAATACAGCAGGAGGAGTTCTGGCGACAGCAAGCCAAGGCAGAGGGCGGCAAACTAATCTGCCATCCGCCTACGGATCTAGGAGCTAGTATTGCCAGCGGCTCTTTCCGAACGTTGGGCATGGTGGTGATTCCTTGCAGCATGAGTACTGTCGGAAAACTAGCGGCGGGTCTGAGTTCGGACTTGCTCGAAAGAGCCGCTGATGTTCAACTAAAAGAAGGTCGCAAATTAATCTTGGTACCCCGCGAGACACCTTTCAGCCTGGTTCATCTGCGGAATTTGACAGCTCTAGCGGAAGCGGGAGCGCGAATCGTGCCCGCAATTCCTGCCTGGTATCACCACCCCCAAAGTATTGAAGACTTGGTGGATTTTGTGATTGCCAGAGCCTTGGATCAACTCCAGATTGACTGCGTACCGCTACAGCGCTGGCAGGGGCATACTTAAAGCAGCATAAAAAAATGCAATGACTCTTTTAGAAAACTCCCAATGTCTGTAGTCCGACTTCTATTACTCCTGGTGATTTTGGCGGGGCTGGCAGGTTTAGTGCTCCAAAACTTGTCACCCTCGGTGCCACTAGTATTTTTAGGAGCGCGATCGCAGCCACTTCCTTTAGCTTTTCTGATTTTTGGGGCAGTGACTGCTGGGGTGATCACAGGTTTGACCATCTTGGGTTTAGTTTCATTGGGCAACTACTGGTCTCAACGGCAATTGCGATCGCGCCTGCGCGACCTTGAGGATACACCCCAGCGTCAACAAACCCAAACAAGTGATCAAAGGCCAAAATCAGAACCTAGATATAACCAGGGCACTAGAAATTACGAAGCAGACCCAAAACCACGAACTGGCCAGCAATCTGGCTCAGCTTACTCCTATAGCTATCAGAACAGCCGCCAGTCTGGGGTAGGGCGAAGAGAATCCGTTTTTGACGCAGAGTATCGTGAGGTCACACCCCCAAGCCAACCGGAAGACTTAGAAAATTTAGAAGATGACTGGTTTGAAGACGATAGCGATGACTGGGATTGGGAGGATACACCTAAATCTCGACGCTAGGAGCTTTAACCCTTACCGCCATAGCCTAACTGTTTTATCCTTACTGCCACTAACAACGATCTGCTGCTCAGCGCTGTTTGCACCAGAACCGGCAAGTCGCTTCTCCCCTAGACCATAGGCAACCGAAATCACCCAGTCAGTGTGCCCGCTCAGCGTCCGCAGCAGTTCTCCACTCGGTAAATGCCATAGTTTAATCGTTCTATCGCGGCTGCCGCTAGCTAAAGTTTGTCCATCTGGGCTAAAGGTAACCGTTGTCACCCGGTCTGTATGGCCAGTAAAAGTACGCAGTAGCTCCCCCGTTTGTAGGTTCCAGAGCTTAATGGTTCGGTCCCAACTACCACTGGCTAGCCTCTGCCCGTCCGGACTGATGGCAATCGATCGGACAAAGTCGCTGTGTCCAGAAAGGTTGTGCAGTAGTTCACCCGTCTCTAAGCTCCACAGCTTAATCGTGTTATCACCACTGCCACTGGCTAGGGTTTGACCATCACGGCTAATTGCAATAGACCAAACTGGGCCAGCATGTCCGCTCAGGGTGCGTCGCAACTGACCCGTCTTTAAGTCCCAAAGTTTGATCGTACTGTCGTAACTAGCGCTGACTAAAGTCTGGCCATCCGGGCTAACGGCAACGGACCAAACTGGGCCAGTGTGCCCACTGAGAGTAAACAGCAGTTCGTCCGTCTCCAGATTCCAAACCTTAATCGTGTTATCACCACTAGCACTGGCTAGGGTTTGGCTATCACCGCTAATCGCAACAGACCTCACGGCGTCGGTATGCCCGCTCAGGGTACGCTGCAGTTCGCCTGTGGTGGGATTCCATGACTTGATCGTTCTATCTGCACTGCCACTGGTTAAGATTTCTCCATCCGAGCTGAGGGCGACAGAAAAAATGGCATCAGAATGCCCGGCTAGGGTTTTGACCTGAACATTTTGCCAGCGAAGTCCAGCCTGACACTGCTGGAGCAGCCTCTGCGCCGTAGTGTATTGCGCTAATTTTTGAGGAATGGTTTGAGCTTTCGTGACGCACTCATTATAGTTTTTGGCTTGGGCTAAGGCCTTGACTGCTTTGAGCTGTTCAGAGGGCTGGTGTTGTGCCTGGCGTAGCCCAAACAGAGCAGCAACCATTAAAACAGCGGCCGTGAAGCCTGCTCCTAGGATCAAGCGAGATTGGCGCGTTGTAGTCGTAACTGATCTTTGTACTGCTGGGGGATGCTTAACCTGTTGCAGAGATTGCACCGCTGTGAACTGGCAGGCAACTTGATCTTCTAGTTTTTGAATATCGGTACTGGTAAGCCCTAAATCTTGCTGCGATCGCGCTAAATGCCTGCGTGAGACATCAGTGAGAGGATATTCACGCTCTAGGGCTTGCAAATACTCCCGCTCATACCGCTGTAGTTTTTGCTGGTATCCCTGAGCAGGAACTGGTATAGGGACAGGAGTAAGAGTAGTAGCTTCAGCCTCTGCCAATACACCATCCCTACTCCAGTGGTGACCATTGCTGGGCAACGGTCCCTGCGGCTTATCCCTCTCCCCAGCGACTACTGGAATAAATAGGTCTAGCAACTTCCCTTGCTTCAGCTCCCAGTCGCTGCGATCGCGAAGGTCAGCCGGGATCATCACCCCGGTACGAGCTGGCTGGTAATTCCATAAATTTGGCGCTGCGATGCTTTCTAAACTGGCGGGGCACTGCTGTCGATCAATTAAGGCTACGGGTCCTTTGTGCAGACAAGCGAAGATAGCTTCAAGATGGCTTGGATTCAGTCCCTCTGCCAGGTGGTAACAGAGGAAATACGGCACATGGCTGCGACCAAAATCGTCTAAGCCACCATTGTATAGCCAGCCGAATAGGCACTCTTTCGAGGTTAGCTGATGCACATAGGCAGCCCGGTATGCCAATCCTGGCGGGTTATAGGCATCCCAATGAGGGTGAACAAGCTTTTGTAGAAAGGCTTGCTGGGCCACCGCCGGAACCTGAGGACTGGCGAGGAGCTTAAATCCCACCCCTGGAAAGCTGGTATAGATAAGTTGGCCTAGGAGCAGCATGGTTCCCTTGAAAAAGACACACGAGCTAGCTTCTCATTTTGCAGTTGTCATTCGCCCAGTAGATTACTGGAGCGTACTTTGAGCTAAATTTCGAATTTTTGGTTTCGACTCGTCTGGGGCAGCTTTCTCTGCTTGCCCAAACAGCGTTTTTGCCATTTCTGTGTCTCCTTGCTCAGCGCGCAGCATTGCTTTGCTGATCAAAGCCGTTAGGTTGCTTTTTTCCTGTACCAGAACTTCGTCATAGACCACTTCTGCCTTCTGCTTTTGGCTTGTGAGCTCATAGAGCTGGGCTAGATTTAAGTTCAAATCAAGGTTTTTCGGGTCTTGCTCGACTAGTTTCTCCATCAAGGGAACGGCTTGATTTGGCTGGCTCATTTGAATGTGCAGGTTAGCCAGCTTAATCAGCGCAGTACTATTATTGGGGTCCCGCTGAAGAACCTGCTCGTACTCCCGAATTTGCTTTTGCGCCCCCTGAGCAACGCTAGGAGTAAGGTGCTCAAAACTAAAGAAGATGGCTGCGATCGCTCCCAGTAAGCCAAGACCTGCTAGGCCCAGCCATGGGTAAGTGCGATTGGTGAGCGGTAGATTGAGGCCAGGAAGCTTTTTAACTGCGCTTGTGCCCGCTAAGGGAGATAAGCCCTGCATTGAGCCTTTAGCTAAAGTTGCTGGCGCAGACTGATAAATCTTTCTCAACTCCATCGTTAGCCAAAGAAGTGGGGCAGCGGCACCCGTAGGCTTGATGGTTGCCGAGCCCGCTGTCGCCACAATCGGAATTGCGGAATAGAATCGCCGATAATTTGCTTTACTAGCATCTAGGCGAGTGATTAGAGATTGCAGATTTTGCTCAACCTGGAGCAACCCAACCGCACTAGATTCGAGCCGATCACATTGGGTAAAGATCAGCGCAAAAGCATACTTTAAGTTATTCAAAGAAACTAGGGAGGCGATCGCCGCCACTTGATCAATCACATCCTCCATCATCTTTAGGTAAGCTGCATCATGGACCAGCGCATCGGCATTAATAAACACACAGCAGCCGTGGGATGCCAACACCATTCTCTGAAAATCAGTGTTGTGGATGTCACAAAGCTCACCAGGAATGTCGTGCCAGCGAAAATGGCATAACGTTTTACTTCTACCTAGCCATTGCCTTTTCAGGCTAAAGCTAAAATCGGTAACTTTCATCGTCGGCGGCGGATACTGGCCAGTCCGAGCAATGTAGTTAAGGATATTCTCAAGGTTTCCCTGCACCTGGATATCTTGGCTATCAAACCACAACTGCTGGCGATCTGACTGATGCTGAGAATGCGATTCTGCGTAACTACCAGCAAGAAACACTGTCTTACCCACCCCCCTTTGCCCAATGCTGAGGAGATTAAATGTTTTCATCATAATTCCGGGTTAACAGATACTTTTGATTCTCCCAGAGCTGTGTTTTAATAGCCAACCCATAGCTGAAAGTACTTAGTAGCTGGAGAGCCTGTACTTAGGACTAGGCCGGGATTTGAACCAAATTGGCTGGCAATAGCAACTTGTAAGCACTCAGTGTTACTAGTGGGAGTGCGAGGCAGGTGGTTGGGAAGAGTTTAAGGGCTGATTCAATCCAACGACACCCTTTAAGTCAGCACCCTCTAAATTGGCACCCTTTAAATTAGCGCCTGTTAGATTAGCTTTATTGAAGCGGGCTTGCGTTAGAGTTGCTTGGGTTAAATAGGCTCCCAGTAGACTTGCCCTTTGCAGATTTGCACCTGTGAGGTCTGCTCCTGCAAAACTACTTCTTTTCAGGTTGGTTCCCTCCAGGTTCGCTCCGCTTAAGTTTGCACCATTAAGATAAATGGCGCTCAGGTCGGCCCCGCTTAGTACCGCCCTCCGCAGGTCTGCGTCAACTAAATCTGCGGCATGCATGTAGGTTCCCTTCAGGTTTGCCCCTCTAAGATTCACTCTTGGCAAGCTGGCAACGGCAAAATTTGCACCAGCTAGATTGGCCTGGCTCAGGTTGGCACCACTCATCTTTACGGCAAACAGATCAGCCTTGCTCAAGTTGACACCACTTAAGTTAGCCTGAGGTAAGTAAGCGCCGTGTAGGTATGCCCGCTGCAAATTTGCTTGGCTTAGGTCTACGCCAGGTAGGTAAGTTGTGATCAGATTAGCCTGAGTGAGATTGGCTTTGCTGAGATTAGCTCCACTCAGGTATGCCCCCTGGAGGTTTGCTGTTCTCAGGTCAGCACCGCTTAAATTGGCACCACCTAAGTTACATCCTGGGCATTGCTTAGTCTCTCGTAGCTGTTTAAGGTGGTTAGGGTTGGGTGAAAGCTTGCTTGCTGAACTTGCCGGATTAGCAGACTGATCAGCAGAGCTTACATTCTGGGAGCAGGCTGAAGAAGCCGAAACTACCAACACGAATGAAATCAGGGTGTTTAGTTTCATGGATTTTAAGTAGTTGCGTAGCGTTAAAACTAATCCCCCCAGAGGTCAAACCTAGCCACTAAGAATACTTTGAGGCAGCGTATTCAAGTTAGGCTTTCGTATATTGAGATTAGAGTAAAACAGCCAAATTCGGCTGTCAGCCCTAGCAACTTTTAATTTTTCTTATTGCTCATGTCTTAGTTACTCTGAGCCAGTAGTTTTTCGCTTTAACTAGCGGTTGCTTTCCCTAGATCAGCCCTAACCACCTGATTCACTCTCGGACTCGTGCCAGTTAGCCAAGCCTAATTTGGCTCCTGCTCAATGCAGCATCAACTACTCTAAAGATGAGTTTCTAACAGCTCATATAATTCTTGATAAATTTGAAGTATTAAGATTGCCAGGGGGATAACTGAAAGTAATCCTTTTTAAGCCTTCCTAATGACTTACTGCCTCAGAGTCGCCGACATCCCTACAAGTGAGCGGCCCCGTGAACGGCTAATGACCCAAGGCGCAAGGTACCTAAGCACCGCTGAATTGATTGCCATTTTGCTAGGTACAGGCCAAGGACCCGGAAAACTATCTGCGGTTGGTTTAGGACAATACATTTTGCATGAATTAGGACGTCACCAACGAGATCCACTGGCAGCCTTGCGCGATATTAGCATCCAAGAACTGATCAAGATACCGGGAGTCGGTCCGGCTAAGGCCACAACCATCTTGGCAGCAGTTGAGTTAGGCAAACGAGTTTTTCAATCCCGACCTATAGTGCAAACAGTCATTGATGACCCTTCTGTAGCTGCCGCTGCCTTGAGCGAAGATTTAATGTGGCAAGCACAGGAACGATTCGCAGTTTTGCTGTTGGATGTCAAGCACCGGCTGATTGGCACTCGGGTTATTACGGTGGGAACTGCTACGGAAACGCTAGCCTCCCCACGCGATATCTTTCGGGAGGTCATTCGTCAAGGAGCTACTCGCATCATTGTCGCTCACAACCACCCTTCCGGGAGTGTTGAGCCTAGCCCTGAAGACATTATATTAACTCGGCAGTTGTTAGAAGGTGCCCTACTACTGGGAATTCCCTTGCTGGACCACCTAATTTTAGGTAACGGTGAGTTTAGAAGTTTGCGTCAAACAACCCCTTTATGGAACGATTGTCCTCAAGTGGATTAAGTCTGCTCGGTTCTAGTTGTTCACGCCCCATGCTTGTCCTAATGCACTACCGCATCCGCAACTGGATTGGGTATAACGCTACCCTGAAGTCACGAGGAAAACTGAAGTTTAGGGTCAGCGCGCTAAAGCTTTGAAGAAGTACAGCCACTTTCTAGAATTGGATTAATACTGACCAACGATGGGCGATCGCAACTGCCACAGCAGCATGAATAATCACTGGACGACCTGCTTCATATAATTTCCCCACAGCTGGGCAGCTAGACCACTACTACCGGAGGTCGGCGTATTATCATCATTACCTAGCCAAATTCCAGTTAGCAGATTTTTACTAGGCACATAGCCAATAAACCAGAGGTCACGGTTATCATTGGTTGTCCCCGTTTTACCTGCTTCATCTAATCCTATCCCAGCACTCCTGCCAGTTCCGGACTGCACTACCCCACGAAACAAAGTAGTCATAGTATCCGCTACGTCAGCATCAAGGACTTGGGCACTCGCCTCTTTTTGCCGCTCATAGATGACCCGGCAACTCTGAAAATCCTTTGGGTTTTCGCAATCGCCAGCATCCAAAATGCGGCTGATGGCACGAGGAGGTGTACGCATCCCCCGGTTGGCGACTACGGCAAAGGCTCCAGCCATTTCTAACAATGTCGTTTCACTTTGGCCAAGTACCAGACCAGGCACTGGAGCTAAGTCCGATTCAATCCCCATACGGCGAGCCATCCCAATCACGTTTCCTAAGCCCATCTCACGGGCCACCCGCAGGGCGATCGCGTTCTCAGATAGCGCCACTCCCGTGTACATATCCATACTACCGGCACCGGAGCGACAGCCAGCAAAAGCTTGGTTTTGCCACTCCACCGGAGCGCAGGAGAAGACGTTACCAGGGGAGAGACCTTGGGCAATCGCAGTTGTGTAGGTAAAAATTTTAAAGGTAGATCCTGGTTGCCGCTCTGCTTGCGTCGCCCGGTTAAACTGACTGCGGTTGTAGTCTACCCCGCCCACTAAGGCATGGATTTGGCCGCTGGTAAAGTCGAGGCTAACCAGCGCTCCTTGAGAGAAATTGTAGCTTCCCCCTTCAGTATTCACGGCATTAGCAACGGCTGTCTCCGCTTTGGCTTGCATGCCTAAATCAAGACCCGTTTCGACAATAAAGTTACCCTCAGCCGCCAACTGCTTCCCCAGCAGGGTTTCTAGCTCCTCAAGCACATAAGTGTAAAAGTAGGGGGCTTTTGTGCTTTGTAGTTCTTCGAGGGCAGCGGGGCTGACTTCAATCCGCGATCGCCGTGCCCGCGTCGCTTCATCGTTACTGATCATGCCCTGGGCTGCCATGCGGTTAATCACGCGATCGCGATACTCAATAGCGGTGTTGTAATCCTGGATTGGATTAAAGCTGTTCGGGGCTGGCAGAATTCCCACCAGCGTTGCCGCTTCCGACAGGCTTAGCTCTGTGGCTGACTTAGCGAAGTAAAACTGCGCTGCATCTTCAAACCCAGCCGTGCCGCTACCCAGGTAAACGCGGTTTAAGTAGGTCCGCAATAAAAAGTCTTTGCTATAAACCGTTTCTAACTTTAGGGCAACCACGGCTTCGCGGAACTTGCGTCCGGCAGAATCTTCTCGGCCCACATAGTCGCGCAACAAGTTACGGGCCAACTGTTGCGTCAGGGTACTACCGCCTTCACGGATCCCGCCGCCCAGGATATTGACTACCGAGGCGCGCAAGATGCCGAGCGGGTCGACGCCTAGGTGCCAGTAGTAACGACTGTCTTCAGACGCCAGGACAGCCTTGGCGATATAAGGGGAGAACTCTGAGAGCCGCTTGATTTCTCGATGGACTTCATCTCGGCGACGGCGCAGGGGGGTTTCGCCATCTCGCGCTACCACCACCACGGGTCCTTGGGTAGAGGCAGGTAAGGGGCGTACAGAGAAGCGCTGCCATTCCACACCAATCCACAGCAAAAGTAAAGCGGTCAGACTACCCGCACCGTAAAGGGTATAGCGTGCTGCTTGGATATACCAGGGAGGTGGATCGACGTACTGCACCCTAACCGCTGCTTCTAACTCCGGCGGGCCAAACGTCAATACATCTTTGTGGTGTAGCGTCCGCCCTTTAACCCGTTGCTTGCCGCGAAACACACCGTTGGTCGAATTTTCATCCTTGATTACAAAAGGAGTTTTATGCCGCCGATCGCGCTCTAGGGAAGCATGAATCTGGCTGACAATCGGATTGCGAATCACAATATCGCAGGACTTGGAACTGCGGCCAATCAAGTAGCGATCGCCCAGTAACGGGTAAACCTGGGCTTTTTCAGCTCCGGCATCCTGAACCCAGAGCTCCGGCACCCTAGCATCAGGCTTAAGGGCCAGTTTGGAAAAGTCAACTTTCGCCTGAATCGTCTGTACCGCTTGGGTAAGATTACCCAGCAACGTCCGGGATTGCGGAGATGGGGGAGGCGTCATTCGTTCTAGTACAAGTTGCTAATCAAGAAGTCACAAAAAACGGTGATCGACACGGGGGGTGATCTTCTCCTGATCATACACGCACATTTATGCTTGCCTGAAAATTAGGATGGGGCAGGGCAGCTCAAACAGCTCAACCCTTCTAGAGCTATAAGCCTAGCGGTAGAATTGCTAGTGTTAGCATATGAGCGCCACAGAAAATATAGCCCTCAAGTTTTTCCAATCGCCCTTTTATCTCTTCACTAGGTATCTAACTGATGTTTATTCATAAAAAAGAACCCCTGCATGTGGTCGATGTTGATCAGGCAAACCCGCGTTTCGCTCAGTTTCTGTTAGAGCAGTTTGGCGGAGCAACGGGAGAACTGACCGCAGCATTGCAGTACTGGGTGCAGTCATTCCATGTCGAGAACGCAGGTATCAAGGATATGCTGCAAGACATTGCGATCGAGGAGTTTGGGCATCTAGAGATGGTCGGCAAGCTAGTTGAAATCCACACGAAAGGCGTTGACCAGACGGATGCTTATAAAAGTACGCTATTTGCGGTTCGGGGGATGGGACCCCACTTTCTAGACAGCCAGGGCAGCGCTTGGACCGCTAGCTACATCAATGAAGGCGGTGATGTTGTGCGGGACCTGCGGGCTAATATTGCCGCAGAAGCAGGCGCACGTCAGACCTATGAATCGTTGATCAAGATGGCACCGGATGAAGGCACCAAGAAAACCTTGGTTCACTTGCTGACCCGGGAAATATCTCACACACAGATGTTCATGAAAGCCCTAGATTCGTTAGGTAAACTAACGGACCCAATGTTCGGTACTATCCAACCCGATGAAACGGTTGATATCTACTACAACCTTTCTAGCAACGGCGGCCAGGATGAGCGGGGTGCTTGGAACTCTGAACCTACTTTCAGATATATTGCTGACCCTGCCCAAAGTGTTTCTAGCTAGGGTATTGCCAGCCTTGGCATCACAGATGTGCGAACGATCACCAGGCAAGGAGGAGGGGAAGAAAGATTACTTTCTACCTCCTCCCAGGCTCTGTTTGCCACTCAAGCTGTTCACTACCGCAACTAGTTGATCGGGGTTGACGGGTTTAGCCATGTGCATCTGGAAGCCTGCTGCCAAGGCGCGATCGCGGTCTTCTTCTCTGGCATAGGCGCTAAGGGCGATCGCCGGCATTTTTCCACCTTGATCAGCGAGACGCGCCCTCACTTTTTGAATCAGGGTGTAGCCATCTTCCTCTGGCATGCCAATATCACAAATTAGGATGTCAGGTTGGCTTTGATCGAGTGCCGCGATCGCCTGTCTTGCAGAAGCAACAACCGTTACCTGTGCACCATACTGCTCAAATACGGCATTGACAATTTCCCGCGCATCAGCCTCATCATCTACCACAAGTACTCGTAAATTGTGCAGTGGTGAAGAGCCATTCAGAACAGGCTCGCTGATTGCAGACGTTTGGGACTGGCTGCTGACTGAACTACGGCCAGCAGCGAGTGGTAGCCTAATCGTAAACGTCGCTCCTGTGTTTTCGCCTGCGCTTTCAGCTTGAACAGTGCCTCCGTGCAACTCTATCAGATAGCGGACAATTGCTAGCCCCAGACCCAAGCCCCCATAGGCTCTGGTACTGGTGCTGTCCGCTTGACGGAAACGCTCGAAGACGTAGGGCAGAAACTCTGCACTGATGCCTTTACCGGTATCACTGACCCTGAGCTGAATAGAAGAGGCAGCTTGTAGGAGCCGTACTTCGACTCGTCCACCTTTTGGGGTAAATTTAATTGCGTTAGACAGTAAATTCCACACAACCTGTTGCAAACGATCTGGATCCCCTGAGACAAGGAATTGTGGGTGCGACTGGGGTGACGAAGGGGTGCTGGATTGGAGAGTTGCGTCAAGATCGTTCAACTCAACTGTCTCTACTTGATCAGGCTCTACTCCAAATCCAGTCCAAACCCTCAGCTCAATCGCCTTGACCTCAGCCGTAGGCCGAACAGTGTCTATTGCTGAGGTAACTACTGCGCTAAAGTCGCAAGGGTACAGCTGAAGCTTGAACTTGCCGCGAATAATCCGGGAGATATCTAAGAGATCCTCAATCAGTTGGGCCTGGGCTTTAGCATTGCGCTCAATCGTTTCTAGGGCGCGCGCTGTGACCTCGGAGCTCAGCTTGCGAGTGCGCAGTAGTTGCACCCAGCCAAGCATCGCATTCAGGGGCGTTCGCAACTCGTGGGAAAGGGTCGCTAAAAATTCATCTTTGATCTGGTTGACTGTTTCGGCTTTGGACCGGGCCTCCTGCTCGGCTTTCAGAAGCTGTTCACGTTCTATCTCTACTTGCTTGCGATTGCTGATATCGGTCTTCACCCCAATAAAGTGGGTCAACCGACCAGTATCATCCCGGACAGGAGCGATCGCCAGTTCGTTCCAGAAAGGTGAGCCGTCCTTGCGGTAATTCTCAATCACTACTCGGCAACCGCGCCCGGCAGCCACGGCTTCCCGAATCTCCGCTCGAACGGCTTGATCAGTGTCAGGGCCCTGCAAGAACCGGCAGTTGCGCCCCAGGGACTCCTGTTGAGAATAGCCACTCATCCGTTCAAAAGCAGGGTTGCAGTAGATGATTGGATTATCCGGTTGATTGGGATCAGTAATGACAATCGCGCTTAGGGTCTCCGCCATCGCCCGGTTTTGCAACCGCAGTTGCTCCTCTACCTGCTTGCGTTCTGTAATGTCACGCATTACCTTGACAAAGCCACGAAATTGCCCAGCGTCTAGGGGGGTGACAAGTCCAGTCGCCCAAAACCGACTGCCGTTTTTTCGCACATGCCAGCGATCGTCTTCGGCCCGACCATCGGTCAAGGCTTTGTGTCGTTCTTTCTCCGGTTCCCTTTTCTGAACGTCTTCCGGTATAAAAAATATAGAACTGGGCTGGCCGAGGATCTCTGCTGCTTGGTAACCTAAAACGCGCTCGGCTCCCGCATTCCAACTGGCAACCCGCCCCTCCATGTCGAGCATGAAGATGGCGTAGTCCTTGGCACTCTCCACTAACACTCGGAACCGCTCTTCACTCTGCCGGAGCTCTTCTTCTTTGCGCTGACGATTAATTGCTTCTGCTAAGACGTTAGCGATTGCTTGCAGGAAGTTGGTATCATCCTGGGTGAACATCCGTCGCCTAATTGTACAAGCACTTAAGACCCCAAAGGGCTGGCCTTCTCCCTGGATGATCACGCTGACACTACTGAGCACCTTGTGCTCTTGAAAAAACAAAGGAATTTCAAACCGCGTTTCTGTTCGCAGATCTTTAGTGATCACTGGCTTATTAACCATTAGGGTATAGCCAGCGTGAGACTGTCTCTCAACTCCCACTGTTAAATGTCCCACTACCCCTGGCTGCCAACCCACCCCCGCGCTGAGCAGCAAGGTGTTGCCACCAGGAAGCCGCTCTAAAATCTTGGAGTACTCCACCTCTAAGGTTTGGGCAATCAATAAAACTGCTTCATCCATCAGCCCAGAGATACTAGTGCCACTGAGTGCCTGATGGCCAAACTGCGCTACCGCTGCCTGCTGGCGCAGCCGCGCTTTCAGGACAAACTCTGCCCGCTGATGGGCAGCAGCTACAACGCTGACCAGTAAGCCCAACAATACGAATACAACAATTCCTAGGACCTCATCCCAACAAACCGCGAAGGAGTAGAGTGGAGGAGTAAAAAAGTAGACACTGGCTAAAGTAGCCAAGGTGCTAGCGAGTAACCCAGGCCCCAGGCCACCATACCCAGCACTCGCAGCCACAGCGACAAAAAAGACGACAAAAGATTGCTCTGAGGCAATTAGAGGATCTAGAAAAAATTTGATAATTACTGCTTGGGCAACAGCTAATACAGCAATTCCATAACGTAGCCAAGCAGAGTGCACTGTTCCCATTGTTTCGATCTTTGCAGCAGCGAGATTAAAACTATTTGTGGCAAAGGCGCCTATCACATCCACAGCGAAGTAAAAAGCAGTAATACTTCCACTGAGATAGATGCTGAAGGTAGTAACCGAGGGTTATTCAACCATGCTATCTGAGTGCCAACCTCAAATCAGCAAACCTGTAGCACTGTATATCTACTCTTGTAACCTTAAGTCTTTGTTCAGCAACTCCATCAATAGTCAGGTAAGCAGTTTAATCGATAGATCTTTCCTCCTAACATTGGCGATCGCTGAGCGGCAAGTCCCCAGTCTGGAGCCCCTACATGCGCCTCGCCACCACAGGTAGATTTAATTGATCCAACAAAACCTACATATAGTGTCGAGGATCGGCTAATCTACTTTCAACCCCTTGTATTAGTGGAACTACCTATGTCCTTTGTCGGCTTGCATATCCACAGTGACTACAGCCTGCTCGATGGGGCCAGTCAGCTCCCGGAATTAGTGGATCAGGCGATTCGATTGGGAATGCCAGCGATTGCCTTGACGGATCACGGGGTGATGTACGGGGCGATTGAGCTGATCAAAGTTTGCCGAGGTAAAGGGATCAAGCCGATTATCGGCAATGAGATGTATGTGATCAACGGCGACCCGGAAAAGCAAGAACGACGGCCCCGTTATCACCAGGTTGTTTTAGCTAAAAACACCCAGGGCTACAAGAACCTGGTGAAGTTAACCACCATCTCTCATCTGAAAGGCATGCAGGGCAAAGGTATCTTCTCGCGCCCCTGCATCAACAAGGAGCTACTGGCTCAATACCACGAGGGGCTAATTGTCACCAGTGCCTGCTTAGGCGGCGAAGTTCCCCAGGCGATCCTGCAGGGCAAGCCAGAAATTGCTCGCCGCGTTGCCCAGTGGTACAAGGAGCTGTTTGGGGAGGACTACTATTTAGAAATTCAAGACCACGGTTCCCTAGAAGATCGGATTGTTAATGTTGAGATTATCAAAATCGCGCGTGAGCTAGATATTAAAGTCATCGCCACAAATGACTCCCACTTTATTTCTTGCTTCGACGTCGAGGCCCACGACGCCCTGCTATGTATTCAAACTGGCAAACTAATCGCCGAAGATAGCCGCCTGCGCTACAGCGGTACGGAATATCTGAAGTCCGCCGCAGAAATGGCCCAACTATTCTGCGACCACCTACCGGAGGATGTGATTCAAACGGCGATCGCGACCACGGTGGAAGTTGCCGACAAGATTGAACCCTATCAAATTTTGGGTGAACCCCGGATTCCCAACTATCCCGTACCGGCTGATCACACTGCTGATACCTACCTGGAGCAAGTCACCTGGCAGGGATTGCTGGAACGGTTGAATCTTCAATCCCGCACAGACGTAGACGTTACCTACCGCCAGCGGTTGGATTATGAACTCAAGATGATGCAGCAGATGGGGTTCTCGACTTACTTTTTGGTCGTCTGGGACTACATCAAGTACGCCAGGGATAGCGGCATCCCAGTCGGTCCAGGGCGGGGCAGTGCCGCCGGCTCCCTAGTTGCCTATGCCCTAAAAATCACCAACATTGATCCGGTGCATCATGGGTTGCTGTTCGAGCGCTTCTTAAACCCAGAACGCAAGTCGATGCCGGATATTGATACCGACTTTTGTATTGAGAAACGCGATCGCGTGATTGAGTACGTCACCCAGAAGTACGGTGCCGACCGGGTGGCGCAGATCATTACCTTCAACCGCATGACCTCCAAGGCAGTCTTAAAGGACGTCGCCAGAGTGCTGGATATTCCCTATGGGGAAGCGGATCGGATGGCAAAGCTAATCCCGGTATCGCGGGGCAAGCCAGCTAAATTAAAGGTGATGATCTCTGAGCAAACGCCTGCCCCAGAGTTTAAGGAAAGGTACGACAAAGATCCGAAAGTGCGCCACTGGCTAGACATGGCAATGCGAATTGAGGGGACCAACAAAACCTTTGGTGTCCATGCCGCCGGGGTGGTGATTGCCTCCCAGCCTTTAGACGAAATTGTGCCCCTACAGCGTAACAACGACGGCTCCGTGATCACCCAATACTTCATGGAAGACCTAGAAATGCTGGGCCTACTAAAGATGGACTTCCTTGGCCTGCGGAATTTAACCATGATCCAGAAAACCGTGGATCTGATCAAGCAGACCCGCAACTTTGCCCTGGACGCAGATAACATTCCGATGGATGACCTCAATACCTTTCAGCTCCTAGGCCGGGGCCAACTAGAGGGTATCTTCCAATTAGAATCATCTGGGATGCGTCAGGTAGTCCGCGACCTCAAGCCCTCCAATCTAGAGGACATTTCTTCTATCCTCGCCCTCTATCGCCCTGGCCCCTTGGATGCCGGACTAATTCCCTTATTTATCAATCGAAAACATGGCCGGGAAAAAATAGAGTATCAGCATTCGTCTTTAGAGCCAATTCTTAAGGAAACCTATGCTGTTTTGGTTTATCAAGAACAGATCATGAAAGTAGCCCAAGATTTGGCCGGATATTCTTTGGGTCAGGCTGATCTGCTTCGTCGAGCAATGGGAAAAAAGAAAATTTCTGAGATGCAAAAGCATCGAGAAATCTTTGTTGATGGAGCGGCAAAAAATGGGGTGAAGCCCAAAATTGCTGAAGCATTATTTGACCAAATGGTGCTGTTCGCAGAATATTGCTTGAGCTATGACACTGAATTATTAACTGTTGAATATGGACCACTGCCCATTGGTAAAATTGTTGAGCAAGGTATTAACTGCACTGTTTATAGTGTCAATAATAATGGCAATGTCTATACGCAGCCCATCGCGCAATGGCATCATCGTGGTCAGCAAGAGGTTTTTGAATATTGTCTAGAGGATGGCTCAATCATTCGAGCGACAAAAGACCATAAGCTTATGACCACTGATGGCCAGATGCTACCAATTGATGAAATATTTCAGCGGGGGTTGAACCTGAAGCGTTTAGAAAAACTGCAAACATGCTTACAACTTACCGCAAGTTAAACCCTTATCAGAAGCAGCAAATTATCGAGGCCTTTCAGAATGGAATGGAATGCCGTGGTATTTCTTCTTGCCTGACAGTTAGTAGCAGAGCTGTTTCAAGGGTATTAGTTGAGTCTGGCATGAATACCAAGCGGAGGAACCGTTACACTCTAAACGAAAGTTATTTTGATATTATTGACTCCCCAGTTAAGGCATATTTGCTAGGATTAATTGCTGCTGATGGCTGTGTTACTACTACAAACTATGTCGCTTTTGAATCCGTTGATCAAGAGTTGACAGAACAACTTAAGGTAGAACTGCAATATTCAGGTGCAATCAGGATTATTCAGCCTCAAGGCTATGCTCCTCATTACCGGATTAACTTTTCTTCTAAACAGTTAGCGACTGCACTTTCAAAATGGGGTGTTGTGGCTGGTCGAATGGTATCTGGCCTTTTTTACTTTCCTGAGCCGGAGTACTTATCTGCTTATGTTTTGGGCTACTTTGATGGTGATGGTTGCGCCTATGTTAATCATGGCAGGAGTGGTGGACTAGTCTGCATAGTAGGTTCCTTTGAATTTACTAGCGAATTGGCAAGGCTTTTGAAAATGGGCGTTGTTATGAAGCATCACTCAAAACCAGTTTACTATTGGCGAATTTATAGTCGAGAAAACATAGATGCACTCTATAACCTCATCTACCACCACCAAGGGTTAGGGTTGCGACGCAAGAAGAGCAAAATCGAACAAATTTTGGGGAGCTACAAACGTGGTTAGAATTGTTAGTCGCAAATCAGTAGGTACTCAGGCGGTCTACGACATTGGTGTTTCAAAAGACCATAACTTTTTGTTAGCTAACGGTTTGGTTGCTTCCAATTGCTTTAATAAATCCCATTCCACAGCCTACGGCTACGTCACCTATCAAACCGCTTACCTGAAGGCCAATTATCCCGTTGAATACATGGCGGCGCTGTTAACGGCCAACAGCGGAGATCAGGCAAAGGTGCAGCGCTATATTGCCACCTGCTTAAACATGGGTATCCAGGTGGAGCCGCCAAATATCAATCGTTCTGGGGTAGACTTCACCCCTTTAGAAGCAAGTATTTTGTTTGGACTGTCGGCGGTGCGGC
The DNA here is from genome assembly GCA_902806435.1 of uncultured Synechococcales cyanobacterium. Taxonomy (GTDB): domain Bacteria; phylum Cyanobacteriota; class Cyanobacteriia; order Thermosynechococcales; family Thermosynechococcaceae; genus CADCWO01. The sequence goes on from CADCWO010000246.1 coordinate 44,862, forward strand.
ATGTTGGGCAAGGGGCGATTGAAGAAATCCTGGCCGCGCGTCAGAGCGCCGAGTTTCAATCCCTGGCGGACCTGTGCGATCGCGTTGATTCCCGCGTGGTCAACCGCCGGGCTTTAGAAGCCTTAATTCATAGTGGGGCCTTCGATACCCTTGAGCCGAATCGCAATCAACTGATTCATGATCTTGAGCTAGTAATAGACTGGGCGCAGACCCGGGCCAAGGACCGTGCTGTTGGTCAGGGAAATTTATTTGACCTATTTGGTAGCAGTAGCACTAACAAAGAAAATTCCACCTTTGAATCTGCGCCAAAAGCTGCCCCGGTGGAAGACTTACCCCAAAATGAAAAGTTACGCCTCGAAAAAGAACTTTTGGGCTTTTACATTAGCGATCATCCCCTGAAGGCGGTGCAACAATCTGCCCAAATTTTGGCTCCGGTTAACCTACTCGAGCTGGAAGAACAGCCGGAGAATAGCCTAGTCAGCGCGATTGTGCTGCTGACGGAAGTGAAGCAGATCGTCACCAAAAAAGGCGATCGCATGGCAATCGTTCAACTGGAAGACCTGACAGGTAAGGCAGAAGCGGTCGTATTCCCTAAAAGCTTTGAACGGATTGGCGCTTACATTACCCCGGATCAACGCCTAATGGTCTGGGGCAAAGTAGACCGCCGGGATGATCGGGTGCAGTTAATCATCGAAGATGCTGAACCTGTGGAAGAAGTACGGCTGGTGATGGTAGAACTTACGCCTCACAAGGCAGCGGATATTGAAGAGCAGTATCGCCTCAAAACGATACTGCTGGAACAGGGTGGCGAAGGTGAAAACGCCAAATTTCCAGTTGTGGCAGCGATCGGCAACCAGCACCAGCGTTCCTTTGTCCGCTTGGGGGCTCGCTTCCGGGTAGAAAATGACCAGGCTGCGGTGCAAGCACTGGTGAGCGCCGGGTTTCAAGCCCGTTCCTCCAGATTAACCAGCTAATAGCAGCTTTGCTCGCCCCCTCTAAAGGGCTACTAGCTGAGAATCAATGGCTCCCTGTGAGTAGGGCCCCTGATCTGAATGCTGACTCAGTTGCTCAATCGCCTGGTCAATCAACGCTAATCCCTGCTCTACCGTCTCAATTAGACACAACTGGCCCCGCAGTTCCGCTGCGCCGGGAAATCCCTTAGCGTACCAAGTCATGTGTTTACGAGCTTGGCGGATACCGCGATCGCCTTTGTACTCCCACAATGCCTGCAAATGATCCTGAGCACACCGCAGGCGCTCCACGACGCTTGGCGAGGGCTTAAGCTGCCCTGTCCTTAAGAAGTGGTCAATTTCCCCCACCAAAAAGGGGTAACCCATGGTTCCCCGTGAGCACATCACCCCATCTGCGCCGGTTTGCTCTAAGCATTTGACGGCTGCCTCTACAGAAAAAATATCTCCATTGGCAATCACCGGAATGGTGAGTACTTCTTTGACGCGGCCAATCCACTCCCAGCGGGCTAAGCCGTTGTAACCTTGCGCCCGAGTCCGCCCATGCACCGTGATCATTTGGGCACCCGCATCTTCCATGCGACGCGCAAATTCCAAAATATTAATTTCTTGATCTGTCCAGCCAATCCGAGTTTTTACGGTCACAGGCACCTTAACTGCTTTAACAACGGAGCGCACAATCGCTGCCGCTATCTCTGGCTGCCGTAGCAACGATGAGCCACCACCATTTTTAGTGATTTTGTTAACGGGGCACCCCATATTGATGTCAACAGTGTCTGCCCCTTCCTGCACAGCCATTTGCGCGGCTTCCGCCAGAAAATCAGGCCGACAATCAAATAACTGGATACTGATTGGCTTCTCGTCTGGGTCAACCTCCATCAGCTTCGGTAGGGTTTTGACATGGTGCAGCCCTGTCGCATTCACCATCTCCGTATACATCATCGAGTCTGGCGCATAGCGGCGAACCAAGCGGCGGAATACCAGGTCGGTCACTCCAGATAAAGGAGATTGTAAGACGCGGCTATTCAGCTTCAGAGAACCAACCTTAAGCGGCGTTGCTAAGCGTGATTGCAGGCTAGAGGAGAGAGACATGAAATAACTAAAGTTGTCAAACGGCTTCTATTAACAGCATAAGTGAATGGTTACGGCAATCGCTTTCACGAATCAAGGCGACAGAACTCGCTCGACCGCTTTCTGCCAGGTGACAAAATTGGCTTGTGCTGCGGTTGCACCGCTGCCCGGATAAAATACACGCTCAATCTGGCGGTTGGCGATCAGCGTAGCGTAGTCTTGCCAAAAACCGATCGCTAAACCGGCCCCAAAAGCTGCCCCTTGGGCAGTGGCATCAAAGACAGCAGGACGCTCTACCGGAATCCCTAGAACATCAGCCTGAAACTGCATCAAAAAGTTATTCTGGCAGGCGCCGCCATCCACTTTTAACAATCCAACAGGGGTACCACTATCCCGGTTGATTGCCTGTACTACTTCCTTGACTTGATAGGCAATCGCTTCTAACACTGAGCGGACCATATGCTCTCGTTGTACACCACCCGTAATGCCCAAAAATGCACCACGAGCATTCATATCCCAATGCGGTGTACCTAGGCCGCTGAACGCCGGAATAAAATAGACCCCATTCGAATCAGCAACCTGACTCGCTAGCAGTTCTGTTTCTGCGGCTGTAGCAATCAACTTCAGGCGATCACGTAGCCATTGGATGCAGGCCCCAGTGGTAAACATCGCGCCTTCCAGGGCGTAGTCCACGGCCAGCGAACCATCAATCTCAGCACAAGTCCAAGCTACCGTTGACAGTAGCCGGTTGTGAGATCTTCTGAGGGTTTTGCCCGTATGAGCAATCAAGAAGCTACCCGTACCGTAGGTACATTTCACGGTCCCAGGCTGATTACAACCATGGGCAAACAGAGAGGCCTGTTGGTCACCAAAGATAGCCGCGATCGGAAGCGCTGCACCGAACAACTGTGGCTCAGTATGACCGAAAACACCGAGACTCGGTTGAATCTTTGGCAGGATGTGGCCAGGAATTCCGAACAAATCCAGCAGCAACGGGTCCCAGGTTTGGGAATCTAAATTCATCAGCATCGTACGGCTGGCGTTGCTGTGGTCGGTGGCATGAACCTGACCGCCTGTCAGGTTCCAGAGTATCCAGCTATCAATGGTGCCCGCTAGGGCATGGTCAAGGTTAGTCGTTGGCTGTTCGCGCTGCACATACTCTAGCAGCCAGGCTAGCTTTGTGGCGGAGAAGTAGGCATCGAGCACCAGACCAGTGCGATCGTTGATTGGCTGAGCGTACTCTGCCAACTGCTGGCAGAAGTCAGCGGTGCGGCGATCTTGCCAGACAATGGCATTGTGTAACGGCTTGCCTGTGGTTTTATCCCACAGTAAACAGGTTTCTCGCTGTACGGTCAACCCAATCGCTACCACCTCAGCAACCGCAATCCCTGTATCCTTTAGCACTTGCTGGACTGCCCAGCAGGTAGCCTGCCAGATCTCCATTGGGTCGTGCTCTAACCATCCTGGCTGCGGATAGTGTTGGGTTAGTTCTTTGTAAGCTTGCCCTACGACAACACTTTGAGCGTTAAATAGCAGAGCGCGGTTCCCAGTGGTACCTAGGTCAAGCGCCAAGATATAGCCCGAAGTATTAGTCACCACCACAGTTCAAATACCTTTCTGTGCATCCAACTTTTCAAACCTCGAACGGCTCCAGGTGGCCATGGCTCCATTTTTGCTGATATCGTTCAGCAATAAACGGTCGTACAACAAGCTTGAGTGGCCGACCATCCTGGACATCAATCCGTAAAAAAGAGTAGGGTCGCCGCCGCTTTGACCCTTGGCCACTTCTACCCGTAAAAAGCAGAGATCGCGCTACAAGATGAGTCGAATTTCCCTCAGCTTTCCTAAAGGTTTCCATTAATTCCGGCCCCTCAGGGCGCTGACGGCGGAGGCTATAACCACTACCCCCGCAAACAATCCAGTTGAGGTTGGCATCGGCGTGACCAGTATCAACCGTACGAATATATTCCAGGCAATGGGCGTGACCACTGAGGATTAAATCGACGAGTGGCTGCTCTTTTTCTTTTGCCTGGTCACCGACTGCATCAGCCACCTTATCCAGCACCTGGCGGAGCCGATAGCGAATTGCCAAGGTCTGTGCCTGATGCCACTTTGTTGCCTCCGTCACGTAGGGGGGATGGTGCAGATAGATCACCCGCCCCCGCACCTCGCTTGTGTTCCAGGATTCAATCAGCCTGTGCTCTAGCCAATCTAGCTGCTCATGATCCGTCGTCGCTGTTTCATCAGCAGCCAGTTGTTTATCAATATCGAGCTTCATCTCTGTGATCTGCTCCAACTTGGCGTGGAGGTCATCCAACTTCTCAGCGTCATCTGGCAGCCCAGCGTTCAGGCTGGTACAGGTTTCCAAGATCCGAAGTCTTTCCTGCTCCAGATCATTGCGCCGACTTTCCAACCGCCGCCGGTCAGCTTCCCCTTCCCCAGTTTTGGGAAGGGGTATGGGTGCATTAAAGGTGTTGGAGTCCAGCGCAAAGAAGTCAATCCCGCCGCTACGAAATGAGTAATAGCGGTTGGGTAGCCGCGTGAAGCGCTTTGGTTCATAACGTAGACAGCGGCCCATATCACTCTGAGCCGTGTAATGGCTATCAAGATGACGGGCTAAACCACCTTTGGTGTTGAAGGCTTGCAGGTAATCTAGAAATGCCTCCGCATAAGCTTGACCTTGGCCAGAGCCATGCCAGCCCACGTTAAGGTTGGACTTGAACCGCAGCAAGCGGCGCAGCGGTAAGGTCGTCTGGGCGAGCAGCCCATAGGGCAACGGTAGGTCGTAGTAGTCATGGTTGCCCGGTACCGGCAAAAACGGTAGGGTAAAGACCATACGGTTAAAGGCGATTCTTTCAGGGTGCTCACCACCTACCAGAAAATCGCGGTAGGGTTTGATGAAATTATCTGGGTAGTACTCACTTGAGCCGACAAGATAGATCACATCCCCCGTGTGCAACACAAAACGGCAACCGTCCCCGTGTTCCAGCATTTGTTCAGCGACTTGTCGTTGTGGGTTGTGCCCCTGGTGGGGTCCCGAACCAGTGTCACCCATAACCAGGAATGAGAACTCTGGGCTATCTGCCCACCCCTCTGCAAACGCCATTTGGGTTTGGTCAATTCCTCGCTCGACAATCAGTGGCTCTTGCCACCGCACCCGCTGCTTCATCTTGCGGATTTTGACAGAAATTGGCGGGTCGGATACGAATTGCATGGCTCGTTATTTCCAATTTCGAACTTTTGAAGGGCACCTCTCCCTTGCTGATTGTACCTGCCTGGTCTCTTGCCTTAGCTACCTCTATGGATCTACCGGTAGGTGTTGAAACCTCAGGGACTGGATAATCTATAGGTGTGGATAGTACCTTCTACTTCTTAAACTTCTAGAAACAACGATGACCGTTGAAGAATTTACCCAGTTGATCGCCCAGGAATGCCCGACCTCTTTGCCCTCAGCGTTACAGGCCCTATGGTACGCAAAAAACCAAGCCTGGGATAAAGCTCACCAAATCGTCCAGAATGATCACAACAGGGACAGTGCTTGGGTCCACGCATACCTGCACCGTCAAGCAGGAGATCTCAGCAACGCTCGCTATTAGTATCGACGCAGTGGGCAGTCAGAGTATCAAGGAGATCTTGAGCAGGAGTGGGAGCAGATCGCCAAAGCCATTCTCAGTCAGACCTAAAATGGAGGTGCTATCGAGGATAACTTATTGACCTACCACCAGGATTAAACTCGAACTGGATCCTCCAGCCGTATTTTGGAGCGTTTGATAGGCTCCGGCACTGGAATAGGGTAATCACCCGTAAAGCAAGCAGTGCAGAAATCTTCGGGGTTTTCTCGCGTTGCCTCTAACATACCCTGCCAACTGAGAAAATGCAGAGAATCAACGCCAATCTGGTCCGCGATCTCGGCAACAGACTTTGTAGCACCAATCAATTGCTCTTGATTATCGGTATCAATACCATAAAAGCAAGGATGGGTGACTGGCGGTGAGGAAACCCGCATATGAACTTCAATTGCTCCTGCTTCCCGAAGCGCTTTAACGATTAGCCGACTGGTCGTACCTCGCACGATTGAATCATCGACCATCAACACCCGTTTACCGGCTAGCACATCTTTCAGCGGATTCAGCTTCATTCGAATACCGGATTCTCGCATTGCTTGCGTGGGTTGAATGAAGGTACGGCCCACATAACGATTCTTGATCAGGCCCTCAGCAAAGGGAATACCAGAGGCTTCGGAAAAACCAATTGCCGCTGGAATACCGGAATCAGGCACCGGAATCACAACATCTACATCTGCCGGCGCTTCTGCTGCTAAGCGCCGACCTAGGCGCATCCGGTAACTGTAGAGGCTCTCATTATGCATTTGGCTATCGGGGCGCGCAAAATAAATCATCTCAAAGATACAAAGTTTGCGCTCTGGCTGCTTAGCCCATCGGAAAGAGGTCATTCCCTCTTCCGTAATCCAAACGAGTTCCCCCGGTTCTACATCCCGAAGGTACTCTGCTCCGATAATATCTAGACCGCAGGTTTCTGAGGCAAGGACATACCGCGGGGGGACCTCCGGAGCATCACCGCCCAAGATGCCAATCACTAGGGGCCGGATACCATTCGGATCACGAATTCCCATTAGACCATTTGGGATCCCCAAAACAAGGCTAAACGCACCCTGGCAACGTTGACATGCCGCGATCGTTCCATCCAGCCAATCCTTACCCGTACTAACTTCATGGGCGATCGCAAAGGCAATCGCTTCTGAGTCAGTAGTAGTGATAAAACAATAGTTATCTCGCTCCAACAGCTCCCGGAGCTGGGCAGTGTTAACCAAGTTGCCATTGTGAGCCAAAGCTAACTTGCCTAGACGTGTCTCCAGAACTGCTGGTTGAGCATTGACTACCCGGCTAGAACCTGTAGTGGAATAGCGGGTGTGCCCAACCGCCAAATCACCTGGCAGCTGACTGAGAATTTGTTCATTGAAAACTTGAGAAACCAGGCCCATTTCTTTGTAAAGGTGGACTTGCTCTCCCTCAAAAGTGGCAATGCCGGCGGACTCTTGGCCCCGGTGTTGAAGAGCGTACAGCCCAAAGTAGGTCAGTTTGGCAATGTTCTCCCCCGGTGCATAAATACCGAAGACACCACAGGCTTCCTCCGGTTTATCTGATTCCCCTTTAGCCGCATGGTCTATCCAGTCATCAACCTCTGGCCACTGTTGCGTTGGCAGGAAATCGTTGGCAGACATTCAGTAACCTCACTCTTGATAATTGGAGCCAATTTCAATGAATAGCAGTTCAAATCAATAGAACTAGTTCCTAAGAGCAGCTAAGGGTTTGATGGACCCAAAGCAGCAAAGGCTTAAGTGATCAGTCACAGGCTATCTTGGCTAGACAGACGACGTTCAATGGCGGTAGACCAGCAATCACTAACGTCTTTCATCGTAACGCTGATTAAGGGAAAGTTATCCACCGATAAAATCTCTAAAGGGGAGTTTACCGTACCCACTTCTCCCAGCTTTTGCCAGTCATTTCCTAAGGATGTTGATAAATGCGCTTCCCAAGCCGTTTGCTGTGTTGGGGAAACCGAAACTAAAATGCGGCCACCCCCTTCTGCGAACAAGACCTGGTCCCAACGTAGAGCATCGTTGGATTTAGCTGGCAAGTCTAGGTGAATCATGGCACCCCGCTGTCCACTGATACAGGCCTCTGCTAGGGCGATCGCCACGCCGCCTTCAGCGCAGTCATGGGCGGAGCGAATCCAGCCACGCCGGATGCCCTCCCGACAAACCGCTTGTACCCGCCGTTCCAACTCAAAATCTACAACTGGCGGTTGACCTGCCACAGTATTGTGAATAATTGCCAGGTATTCAGAGCCACCTAAGCTGACAGAGGGGGAGGAGATGTCCAACCGCAAGCCCAAGAGATAGATAGCATCTTTCTCGGAGCGCCAACCTTGACCACAAATTTGAGTAATATTTGGAATCAGTCCCACCATACCGACAACTGGCGTCGGGTAAATCGGCTGAGGCTGACTTGATACATCCAAGGTTTCATTGTAGAGCGAAACATTACCTCCGGTGACAGGGGTATCAAACTCGCGGCAGGCTTCCGCCAACCCTCGGCAAGCTTCTGCCAGTTGCCAGTACCCTACCGATTTTTCTGGACTGCCAAAATTCAAGTTGTCGGTTACCGCCAGTGGTTCTGCCCCCACGCAGCTTAAGTTGCGAGCCGCCTCTGCGATCGCCGCTTTCGCCCCCTCATAGGGATGCAGGTAGACATAGCGCGGGTTACAGTCTACTGTTGCTGCCACTCCCGGATTGCCGGCCGTAGGAGCATCGCCCTCATACCGCAGTCGGATCACAGCAGCATCCGCATCACCGGGTAAGAGCACGGTATTGTTCTGGACTTGATGGTCGTACTGGCGATAAATCCAGCGTTTAGAGGCGATTGTTGGACTGTCCAGCAGCAGCAGTAAAACATCATTCCAAGTTTGATTGGCTTGAACTTCGATTCCACCTGCGGTACAAACTGGCAGTCGATCAGCAGTCCATTCCCAAGCTTGACGCGCGTAAGTTGGGGGTTCGCCAGGCAACTCCCGCTGATATAGAGGGGTATCCTCCACCAAAGCGCTCGTTGGTACTTCTGCGGCAACCTCACCTTGAAAGCTAATCCGCACCACCGGCTCCGAAATTACATTGCCAGCGACAATTGCGTGCAGTCCCCACCGTTCAAAAATAGCAATTAACTCCTGCACCCGGTCTGGCTGGGCAACCAGCAGCATCCGTTCTTGGGATTCGGACAACAAGTACTCGTAGGGTACCATCCCTTGCTCCCGCACGGGAATGCGATCAAGATCGAGTGCAATCCCCACGCCACCCTTCGCTGCCATTTCAGCTGTGGAACAGGTAATCCCCGCCGCCCCCATGTCTTGAGCCGCGACTACGGCTCCCGACTTAAATGCTTCCAAGCAAGCTTCAATCAAGGATTTTTCTAAAAAGGGGTCACCGACTTGCACCGCAGGGCGGTCTTCAACGGACTCCTGACTTAGTTCTGCACTGGCAAAGCTAGCCCCACCCATGCCATCGCGCCCAGTCGTCGAGCCAACATACAGGACTGGGTTACCTATACCGACAGCACCAGATTTGACAATTTCTGGGGTTTCCAGCAATCCCAGCGCCATGACATTGACTAGTGGATTGCCGGAATAAGCTGGGTCAAAATAAACTTCCCCACCCACTGTGGGTACACCAACACAGTTGCCATAGTGGCTAATCCCGGAGATAACGCCATTAAATAACCTGCGAGTCTTGGGATCTTCTAAAGCTCCAAATCGCAGAGAATTTAGGAGAGCAATGGGTCGTGCTCCCATCGTAAAGATGTCCCGCAGAATGCCGCCAACCCCAGTAGCTGCGCCTTGAAAGGGCTCTACTGCCGAGGGATGATTGTGGGACTCAATTTTGAAGGCAAGTTTAAGCCCCATGCCTAAATCCACAACCCCAGCATTTTCCCCCGGACCTACAAGTACTCGCTTTCCCTGAGTCGGAAACTGCTTTAAGAGTGGACGGGAGTTCTTGTAACAGCAATGTTCAGACCACATGACTCCAAACATTCCTAACTCAGCCCGGTTAGGATGGCGACCTAGACGCCGGACAATCTCTGCGTATTCTGCAGCAGTCAAACCCTCGTTGGCAATTTCTTCATGGGAAGCAAAGGTACCCAGCATAAAACCCTAGCAAAAACGGCACAGGTTTCAATTTTAGCCAGATTTAACTCTACACCAAAGAAAAAGTGGGCCAACCTAACAGGCTGACCCACCATGGGAACGCGCAGAAAACCTAGTTGAGGACTAGCTTGACGTTGGCATTCTGTAAACCAGGACGCTTTACTTCTGCCAAGGTCTTGTTGACTGCATACTTTTGATTGATCGAGTTGATTAGCTCGGTCTGATTGTGCTTTTTGGCAACACCCCAGAGATCAGCAATTAGATCAAAGGAGCCGTCAGTGTTCCGGGACCAGCCAAGGTCGTACTCGCCTTCAAGGGTAGCGACGATGTCAGAGCGAACGCGCTGACCGTTGTAGCCACGTACATCAGCATCAGTTTTAACTGAAATGCCAAGATCACGCAGAGAAGCTTTCAAGATTTCAGCATCAGTGATTTTGGTACGCAGGGTGCTAAAGTGAGACATTGAGGATTTCCTCCGTTTATAGGGTTGAGAAGAACAACGTTTGAACTTAAGCGGGCGCATTTTCTGCACTTGCAGACCTTGCGGAAGGTTGTGATCCTACTAGCTAGTAGCTAGTCTTTCCTCCTGTTGGGAGCAGGAGAAAGCTTTTAGAACTCAAGTCGCTGGTACTCTGCGACTGAGGACGCAGCAGGTCTTGCACGCTGTCTAGCCCAGTCCCTCAGGGCTGTTACCTGCTCAGTCATTGTTTTAGATAGGGGCAAAGTTGCTCTGCAAGCCGCAATGATATCAAGCTGGGTAAACTCGCGGTCTTGGGCAAAGGCTTCGTACATTGCAGCGACGATTCCTTGTTCTATCTCTGCCCCAGAAAAGCCGTCACAAACATTGGCCAACTGTTCAATGTCAAACCGCTCAATGTCAGTCCGGCGCTTGAGAAGATGAATTTTGAAAATTTCTTGGCGCTCTTCCGCGTTGGGTAAGTCAACAAAGAAGATTTCATCAAAGCGACCTTTCCTCAAGAATTCCCCTGGCAGCCGTTCTACCCGGTTGGCAGTTGCCATCACAAATACGGGGGAGGTTTTTTCCTGCATCCAGGTTAAGAATGAGCCAAAAATCCGGCTAGAGGTACCACCATCTGAATCTGAGGAACCGGTGCTACCAGCAAAGGCCTTGTCCATTTCATCAATGAACAGAATTGCCGGAGAGATAGACTCTGCCGTCTTCAAGGCATTCCGCAGGTTCTGCTCTGAGCGTCCAACCATCGAGCCATCGTAAACACGACCCATATCAAGGCGAATCAGGGGCAGCCCCCATAGCCGAGAGGTCGTTTTGGCAATTAGGGATTTACCACAGCCAGGCACTCCCAGAATCAGCATTCCTTTGGGCTGAGGTAGGCCGTATTCCCTAGCTCTTTCCGTGAAAGCATTAGAGCGTTGCTGCAACCAGCGCTTTAGCTCTTCCAGCCCTCCAATTGAGTCAATCGTTTCATCAACCTCGATATACTCTAAAATGCCGTTGCGCCGGATCAGTTGCTTCTTCTCCGATAAGACAATTTCAACCTCTGATTCTGTTAGCCGACCAGCGGTGACCAGCGCTTTGCGGTAAACTTTTTGTGCTTCATCGCGAGTCAGACCCAGAGCTGCTTTTAACAGTTTTTCCCGTGCATCTGTGGTTGTTCGACGGGCTCGAATTTGTTCTAGCTGAAAGGACAAGACTTCATCCAATTCCGTCATATCAGGAAGTGGATAGTCTACGACAACCACTTCCTTCTCCAATTCAATGGGCACCTGTTGGACAGGTGACATCAAAATAATATTCTTCTGAGTGCCTTTAAAGCTGGCGATCGCATCCCTTAGCCAACGGGTAGTTGCTGGAGAATCAATAAAAGGATGCAAGTCTTTGAAAATATAGATGCCTGGATCACGCTGCCGGACCACCCACTCAATGGCTGCCTCTGGGGAAACCGTATTGTGCTGGGTGAGGCTACGGGGTTGACCGTGCTCAATAATGCCGTGAGTGACAGTCCAAATGAAAACGCGCCGTTGAGGTTTGAACTGAGCAATGGTAGCGATCGCTTGCTCAGAACGTTCTTCCTCAGAGGTTAGGAGGTAGATCAGAGGATATTGAGCTTGAATCAGAATATTGAGCTCTTCTTTCATGACCTTTGGCCCACGGTATAGTTAGCGGACAACCTAAAACGAATGCAGCAATTCTAGTCAAAAGGCTGGAGAACTACTTGGCTGGGGCACTAAACCCTGGCCGGAACTAACTTTTCGGAATTAATGGGCTGAACTGGCCGCTCGTCACTCAAAACACCAGTTTGTTGCTCGAGTGCAACCATCTCCCCGGAGCGCAAGGTAACTGAACTACTACACTCAGGACAGGCATAAACTTGGTGGGTTGAACCATACCCTTGGCAGGACTCGACTTGCTCAATCACATCTGAATGGGATAAGTAGAAATCAATCGCTTGTTCAGCAATTGCAGACATGGGTTCTGAGTCGACCGCTGCTCGAATTTTTAGTTGGCGGTGGAGTTCGGGTGGAAGATATAAAGTTACTTTCTGCTTGTCTTGCATATCACTTTTCAGTGGTCGTACCCAGGTATGCATCCCAACATATCCAGATTAGACCTTACTGTCAAGATGGCATGACGGCATGACGTCAATATATTTACATTTGTTTATACTTTAGACTCTTGAGCCAGAGCTTATCTAGGATAGAGATTCGGTCAAAAATATAAATCACACTGATTTGGACGACTGTAGAACTAAGCCAGCCAATTTCACAAGCAGGTTGACCTCTAACTTTTACTTCATGTCAGTGGAACCTGCTGCAGCTTTCCAGCCAGTGATCTTAGGCAGCACTGCTTTCAGCAGTTCAAAGTGGTTTACAGTCATTCCTTTCTAGGATCTTCGTTCGAACTCAATATCTTAAGTCCTGTCCCTGTAATGCCGATTGATTTCAATAACACCAACTCTATTTGGGCTTGCATATTGACAGAGACGTTGCAGCGTCTAGGAGTAGTGGCTGCGGTTATCTGTCCGGGGTCACGGTCTAGCCCCTTGGCGATCGCCTTTGCTCAGCAACCAGGAATAGAAGCAATTCCGGTTTTGGATGAGCGTTCCGCTGCTTTTTTTGGCTTAGGCCTTGCCCGCCAACTGCGGCTACCTGTGGTCTTGGTTTGTACTTCTGGCACAGCGGGAGCCAACTTCTACCCGGCGGTCATTGAAGCACAGGAAAGCCGGGTGCCGTTGTTAATTTTGACAGCTGATCGCCCACCGGAACTACGAGACTGCCGGGCGGGACAAACGATTGATCAACTGCGGCTATTTGGTCATTTTCCAAACTGGCAAGGGGAGTTAGCGCTACCAGCTTTGGAAAAGGGAATGCTGGCTTACTTAAGGCAGACGATTATTCATGCTATACAGCGATCGCTGCTGCCTTTCCCGGGCCCGGTTCACCTAAATATTCCATTTCGAGAGCCGCTGGCTCCTCTGCCAGAATTTGAAGCAACCACGGTGGCATCTCACTTTCACCCAGAAGAGTTCTTTTCAGCAGTTGAACCTCTGATTCAGAGTAAGCTATTGCCTCAGGAAGCATTTCAAACCCTGGCTATCCCCATCCAGCATTGGCAGCAGTGTAACCGGGGCATTATCATTGCAGGACCTGCCCAACCGCAAGAGCCAGAGCAATACTGTAGGGCGATCGCTAAACTTTCCGAAGCATTAAGCTGGCCTGTCCTAGCTGAGGGACTTTCTCCTTTAAGAAACTATGCTGCTATTAATCCTAATTTAGTCTCCACCTATGACCTGATTCTGCGACATCAGCCGCTGGCAAAACAACTCGCCCCAGAAATGGTGGTTCGGATTGGTGAGCTACCTACCAGTAAGGAACTACGAACCTGGTTGAACCTGACTCAACCGACGCAGTGGATCGTTGATCCAGGACAGCAAAATCTTGATCCGCTTCACGGCCAGACAACTCACTTGCGGCTATCTGTAGAGCAGCTTGCCCAGGCGCTTCAAGATAAACGAAGTAAATCAAAAGCACCCAGTGAGTTCCTAAATCTTTGGTCTACAGCTGAGACTCAAGTTAGGCAATCGCTTGACCAATCACTGGCAGCAATTACCACCCCATTTGAAGGAAAAGTGGCCTGGTTACTCTCGCAGACGCTTCCCTCTCACACCCCTCTGTTTATCGCTAACAGCATGCCAGTTCGGGATGTGGAGTTTTTCTGGCAACCCGGAAACTTTAAAGTCAGACCCGTCTTTAACCGAGGTGCAAATGGCATCGACGGCAACTTATCCACCGCTTTGGGTGTAGCTCATCGCAATCAAAGTAGTGTCATGCTGACGGGAGACTTAGCTTTGTTGCATGATACCAATGGCTTTCTGCTCAGAAACAAGTTTGCTGGACATCTGACGATTGTTTTAATCAACAATAACGGTGGTGGCATCTTTGAAATGCTGCCTATCGCCAAGTTTGAGCCACCTTTTGAAGAATTTTTTGCCACACCACAAGATATTGACTTTGCTCAACTCTGTGCCACTTATGCATTAGAGCACGAATTGATTCAGTCTTGGGAACAATTTACCCAGCGGCTAAACCCACTACCCACGCAGGGTATTCGAGTGCTGGAATTGCAGACAGACCGCAAGACAGACGCAAAGTGGCGACAGGAAAATTTGGGTAGATTTGCCGAGGATGTTCACACCTTGCCTTAATCTGCTCAAGCTTTTAGTGCCTAAAATAGTCCGGCTCGTTACCGGGTTTCCATTTAATATTGCAACCAATACTTGGCTTTTGATCTTGGCTAACGGATTGACCTGCCAATACTTGCTCAAGAGCAGTTCGCAAATCATGCCCATCCACAGGCTGATCATTACTGGGACGACTATCATCTAACTGGCCTCGGTAGACAAGTCTCTGATCCGCATCGAAGAGAAAAAAGTCTGGCGTGCAGGCAGCTGTGTACGTCTTAGCCGTTTCCTGGCTCTCGTCATAACAAAAGGGGAAGGTAAAGCCAAGTTCGTCAGCCATCGCCTTGAGCTTTTCTGGGGCATCATCCGGGTAGTTGTTCGCATCGTTGGCACTGATTGCAACAATTGCCACATCCTGTTTTGGATAGTCGCGGCCAATCTGTGCTAGCTGATGCTGTACATGCTTAACGAACGGGCAGTGCTGGCAGATAAACATTACCAGTAGTGCTTTCTTACCCACAAAGTTCGCAATCGAAACCGTCTGGTTAGAAATTACATCAGGCAAGTTAAAATCTGGGGCTTTGGTGCCAAGGGGCAACATGGTTGAGGCTGTTAGCGCCATAGATTCGCTCCTATGATTCTGATGTGCTTAACATCCCTTGCGGATGAAGAGTGTTCTAAAAACTAATGGTAAGGCACTGGTTCCAAAAAAATTCCCAACTGATGCCAGCTGGGAAGAAGTAATCATCACTAGGTTGAAAATATCTGGCTATCCAGAAGAGTTATCTGAGTCTTCTGCAAAGTAGGCCACAGTGCCAATAACGGAAGCCATAATCCAGCCAATGACGAAAACCAAAGCGACGTTAAACATTGAATGGTCCATTGATTCCTCCTCTAAGTATAAATACTTAGTAGTTTAGGTTGGTCATGCATACCCTAGCAATGGGATCAAGCAACTGCAATATTTATTAATAGAAAAATAAAATCTTTATAGTTGTATACAGATCACTTCAAGCTTCTCAGGAATGAGCAAGCATCCAAACATCTGTAATCGCTGAGTGATCGCTCTGTTCCTCCCTTAGTTGGTTAATCAGGAAGTATGAGAACGCGATCGCCCCTGGCAGGAATCTGAGTGCAGGAAAATAGCCCAAAAGGAGTAGAGATCAGGATTTTGATGGCAACAGCCGATCTAGTAAAACAGGTAGCCCGGTTGGCTGCCAGATCCGGTTAAATTGCTGCGGTTCAACCGCTCGCCACCCCAGTAAGCCCGAACCTACTAGAAGGGTAGTTATGACCATACCGCCAATCCAGCGAACCAGTGGGGCAGCTTGCTGCGACTGAGAACGGTTCCAGGCTTCGCTGCTCAGCCAGCCGGTAATCACTGGCAGATTTAGGCCCAAAGGCGGTGTCCGGTCTAAGTAGGTTCCCTGTCGGACTAAGTTTCCTAACTTTCCTGTGATGGCAAAGCGGTCAAATAGGTTGGCCGCGCTGTCTCCCACTCCTAGCTTCAGAAATGATCCTCGTAAAGTAATATGAGCCGGACGGGGAGAGTACCCTTGAGAAATTGCCTTAAGGTTGCGAGCGATCGCTGCCCCTTGCTGATAGGCCACCTGGGCAGTGGCGGGCAGCGGGTTTAGTTCTACTGAGGCACAATCCCCGCCCGCAAAAACCTCTGGAAACCCAGGTATTTGTAGTGTCGGGGCAACCTGGATCCGACCTTGTTTGTCACGGCCTAACTCAGGCAGGGGTAAGGTTTTAATTAGAGGAGAAACTGTTGTACCCGCAGTCCAAACAATGGTTGCCGCCGTTAGAAATTCCTGCTGGTTGTGGCGCTGAAACTCCACCTGATTCGCATGAACTGCTGTCACCTCGGCGTCCAGCAAATACTCGACAGGTACTGTTCTCTGTTGTAGCCCGCGCAGAGCGGCCTTACGAATCGGCCGATTCACATCCCCTTCTAGAATTTTAGAATCACGACTTAGCAAAACCACCCTGATTTCTGCACTGTTACCTCCGAGTTCGACGTACCAGGCTGGTAGCAGATCGGCAAGCGTTCCTGCTAGTTCTACACCTGTTGGCCCCGCACCAATTACCGCAACCGTCAGCAGGGTATGCCTGGCGGCTCGATCTGGAGTCTGTCGGGCTTGGCGCAGACAGTGCCGCAGATGGTGAGCCAATGCCACAGCATCTTCTCCAGTTCGAAAAGGCCAGGAGTGCTCCTGTGCTCCTGACACGTTGAAGTAGCCTGTGGTGCTACCCAAAGCAATCACTAACTGGTTGTAGCTGTAGCATTTACTAGAGGTTAAGTGTACCTGCCGCTGCTTCAGGTCAATGGCTTGCACAATAGCTTGCACAAAAGTGACACCGCTGCCCTGCAGCAGTTCCTCGTAGCGCAACCAGACTAGCTCAGGCTTCATTTCCCCGCTTAGTAACTCATAAAGCAAGGGTTGGAAAATAAACCGCTCTGACTGGTCGATCAGAACAACTGGTGCGTCATAGCCTAGGCGGCTGAGATGAAGGGCAGTAAATAGGCCAGTGAAACCACCCCCAATGATTAAGGTAATTGCGGTGTCACTCATCTCAAAGGGCTCAAGTAAATGGCGTCAGGAAGGCCCAGTACTCCAAAGTAGTTCCACCAACGCTGACTTACACTGTAGCTTTTTCAAATCGGCCTGGATAGGAGTGTTTACTGTCCTCCCTTCGTGGCGCAACATCCGGAAAAACAAGATGGTGTCCACTTTGTAGCTGCCAGGGGATTAGTCCCATATTAAGTTTTAGCAGACCTGTCAGTGGCCGCTCAACCAGCAGCCACCGCACCGGTAACCCAACCCAGATTGCTTTAAGGGGGAAGTAATGATGACGGAGCTCTTTGAGGGCGCGATCACTGTTGATGCCAAGCCTTTAGTGAAATTTATGAACAGTATTCTCTAGGCATCGACGGAGCACGCGATTATTAGCCTCAACCGGGAGGGCAGCATTTTACTCTGGAATGAAGGGGCGCGGCAACTTTATTGCTATGAGTGAGAGGCAATTAGTTTGACGGCCAAACATCTCTCTGATTGAGTCGCCTGTTGGGGGCGAGGAATTTGTCTTTGTTCTACCTAACACCAGTGGCAAAGGAGCAGTACATGTTTCTGAGGGTATCCGTTCTGGCATCAAAGCTTCAAAGATTGTGCAAGCTAATTTTCCTGTAAGTTCCTACGTCACCGTTTGTTTGGGAGTAGCAACAATGCTTCCAAACCCCAACTTCTCCTGGGAAGCGCTGTTAACAACAACTGACTGGGCACTCTACCAAGTAAAACGAGAGGGGCACGATCGCTCACTCTTAGCTTCCTAAACGGGTTCAGGGCCTACATAAGCCTTAAACAGTAAGCCCTGGAATCAGCTGGTAAATGAGCGAGTTGATAACGCTGAGGGCGATCGCTCCAATCAAGGCACTGACAATTCCCCAGCGGAGGCGAAAGCCGGGGACGAGTAAAGCAGCAAGGCCAAAGATAATCGCATTTAGAACCACAGCAAACAATCCAAATGTCAAGAAGGTAATTGGAAAGGCAATAAACCCTAAAATTGGCCGCAAAAATGCATTCAAAATTCCGAAAACAGCAGCTGAAACCACCGCTTTGCCGAAACCGTCAATTTCAATGCCTAGAGGCAGCCGAGAAATGATAAATAAGCTGACGCTAGTCACTAGCCAAGCAACAAAAATTCCAGCCATACTTCACCTTCAAGCATTCACT
Organism: uncultured Synechococcales cyanobacterium; assembly: GCA_902806435.1. Classification (GTDB taxonomy): domain Bacteria; phylum Cyanobacteriota; class Cyanobacteriia; order Thermosynechococcales; family Thermosynechococcaceae; genus CADCWO01. The sequence goes on from CADCWO010000246.1 coordinate 63,018, forward strand.
TCCCTACTTATAGCGGCACCTACCAGATATTGCACTAGCTAGTTCTGTTTATCTTAGTACTGGCAACAACCTTACACCCGGACACTGACAACCCCGGCGATCGCGGAAGCAGCTGCAGATACACAAGCTGTCCCAAATAGCCACCAAGCAGCTGTTTCCGCTACTTTTTGCTGGGCTTCTTGTTGCTGTTGCGCTTGACGTTTTCGAGTTTCTTCGATCAGTTGTTCTAGCTTTGGGGTTAACTGAGCAGGCTGAGGTTGCTGCGGATGGGCAGCACTTAAAGCGCCAACCAAGCCATTCTGCTTCTCCTTAGATTCCTGTTGGGGCTGGCCCCAGACTTGCTGCCAAAAATTCTCAAACTGTCCCAGCGCCTGACTGATATCTTGTTTTGAGAACTCTGTTCGGCTAGTTACTATATTCAAAAGGGTGTTACGACCAACATTGTGCAGATGATGCTCTTGAGCAATTGCTTGCATCTCTGGCTCGCTGACTAGCCGTTGAAATTTGCCCTTCAGTTCTTGGTGCTCTATCTCTGGCAGCCGCAGCTTGTGTAGGTAATTATCAATTGCTTGGCGGCGGCTCTCTAGGTCTACCGCTAGACTCAGTTCTCGCCGAACCGTGGTTGCCGCGGCTTCCGCAGTAGAGGCAACTTGCTCGGTGACATTTTTGGCCCCAATCGCCACAGCCGCCGTACCAACAATCCCTTGCAGGCCAGAAGTTGCTGTGTTGATCACAGTCCCAATTAAGGAACCCGCCGTTGTTAAACTAAGCCACAACAGTAGCGAGAAGTAGGCGGCCCAGATCACAATACCGAGAATTGCGCCCAAAGCTGGGTCATGGGTAAGGCATAGTTTGGTTGCCATAAAACAAGCGGTGAACAAGGAAACACTGATTGTCCCTAAAGTCCGTAGGCCAACCACCGTTCCCACTTTTGTGATCGTCTCGTCCAGGCTGTCTTCTTGATCTGAGCTAGATTCGTCTTCCGCGTCTGAGTAAGAAATTCCTAACGCAATGAAGAAGTTACTGATCAGTAGCTGAAAAGCGATCGCTAGCAAAATTCCGGCAATTAGAACCAAAAAACCCTGGGAACCTGAAAAGCTTAAGGCAATATTTTTTGAAGTCATAACTTCAACCGGGACTTGGGTCACTAGAGACTGTGTAACTGCTCCCAGTATTAGTTCCACACCTTGCATAGTTGTTTGTTTAGTTAAATATGATGCTTATTGTTTCTTCATAATATGTCTAGTGTTTGTTTAGGCTCTACCTAAGGAACGAAAAAAGCCCCTACCAGGAGGGGCCTATTTGTAAACGCTAAGGCGGGATGGTTAATTAACGACAGCAATTGCCCCAGCGATCGCGGAGGCAGCAGCAGAAACCAAAGCAGTCCCAAACAGCCACCAAGCCGCAGTCTCTGCTGCTTTACGTGTTTCTTGTGCTTGGTGTTGGGCTTGCCGCTTCACGGCTTCCACGCGTCGTTGGGCTTCTTGTTGGATGCGCTCAGCCCGTTGCAGCACGCTATTGCGGGCCCCTTCAATCTGGTCGATGATCCGGTTGGCGTCAGCTTCTGAGATATCTTCACGGGAACTCAGAACAGCTACTAGCGTATCGCGGTCAAATTGGCTGAGGCGATCGCGTAAGGCATCAAAACCAGCCTGGGGGTCATTAAACAGCTTGCGAACATCTCGCTTGACGCCATCATAGTTGAGTTCAGGACGATCCAGAGAATTAAGATAGTTGCGGATTCTGGCAAAAATACCATCGATCACAGACTGGATGCGCCGCTGGACGTTGCGAACTTGTTCCACAAACTGGGTTTGGACAGAGACAATTTGGTCAGCAATTCGGTTGACTTCCTCCTCCGAAATATCCTCCCGCTGCGAGAGTAAAGCGACCAAGGTAGAGCGATCAAACTGAGAGAAGCGTTCTCCCAAAGCTTCTAAGCCGACGCGCGGGTCATTCAGTAGTAGTTGCAGATCCCGCTTAATCCCCTCTGGATTCAGTTCTGTTTTATCAGTATTGCGCAGGTAGCTCTCTAGCATCGCCTCAAGGCTTTGTGCTCTTGCCTGGGCGCGGCTGGCCAAACGTCGGGGCGCTCTGACAATATTGCGAATATTCTCTTGCACCTGATCGATCACTTGATTAACCTGCTCCTCACTCAGATCTTGGCGTTGGCTGAGCAGTTGCACTAGGGTTTCGCGGTCAACCTGAGCAAGACGGCGGCGCAAGGCTGCAGTTCCTGCCTGAGGATCATTCAGGAGTGTCGTGAGGTCGCGCTTAATTCCGTCCGGGTTTAGTTCTTCCCGGTTAGTATTACGCAGGTAATCAGCTAATGCTGTTGTTGCTTGGTCGTACTGGCCTTTAGCTCTATCGACTAGTTGCTGCGGTGCCTGCAAAATGCCGGAACGAACAGATTCAACTTGATCAATTACTTGATTGACTTCCTGCTCGCTCAAGTCTTGGCGTTGGCTGAGTAGTTGCACCAGTGTGTCGCGGTCAAAATGCGCTAACCGAACTCGCAAGGCTGACAGTCCTGCTTGAGGGTCATTTAGCAACGTTTGGAGATCCCGTTTAATCCCCTCTGGGCTGAGTTCCGCCTTATTGGTGTTGCGCAGATAAGACTCCAGCTTCACCTGGAGGGCCTGGGCTTCTGATTGCGCCTGCGCCTGAAGAGCTTGATTTTGCGTGATTACTTGAGTGCGAACGCTTTCCAGTTCCCCGGCAATGCTTGCTACTTCCTCTGGAGTCAGGTCTTGACGGCTTGCCAGCATTTGCCGGAAGCCCTCTTGGTCAAACTGGCTCAAACGAATCGTCAATGCCTCGTAATCAGCGTCCGGGTCTTCTAGCAGAGCTTTGAAGTCGCTACGTATCGCTTCTGGTGTTAGTGATGCCACTGGAGCAATGGCAAGATACTGCTCAACGCGCCGCTGGAGAGCTTGTGAGTTCTCTCGCTCCTCCTCAGCCCGTAATACCGTTAACACATCCTGGCGGATACGCTCTAGGCGGTCAGAGATCGTGGCAATTTCTGCTTGGGTAAACAGCCCCCGTTGCTGTAGCAAGTTGACAAAATCCCCACGTTTCAGTTGCTCCACCTGCTGTCGCACTACACCTGGATCAGCTGCTGGGTCATAGATAACCTCACGAAATTCCTGCTCTACCGCTTCTGACTTCATCTCCCAGGAAGCTTTATGTAACAGGTAGTGCTCAACATCAGCACGAATAATGTTGGGCGTCTGCCCGGAGATACCAACTTGATCAGTGACCTTGTCTTTTAGACCTTGCAGCCTACCGATAATCTGCTCTACATCAATGTCGGAAAGATCGGTTCTGCCCATCACCGTACCCATCAAGGTAGACAGCAGAAACGAACGAGCTTGGCCCATCATGCCAGGGCTTTTATCTGCCTGCTCTTTTTCAACATCTTTGGAGGAGCGAACCTCTGAAATTAGCTGGTCAAGTTTGGAGCTAAGGTCATTGGAGCGCAAATCAGCTGGGTTGGCAGATTTGAGGAGATCAGTTAATTCGGAAACAGGGTTACGGCCTTGCTGACCAACAGACTGGCGCCAAACAGACTCTAGCTGGTCAACAATCCGCTCTCTATCTTGCTTGGAGAGATCAGTCCGGTTGCGTAGCAAGTCGAGAAAAGTCTCGCGGCTAACACTGCGTAGGCGATCGCTACCTGCAACCGATTGCAGCTCTGGATCACTCAAAAGCCGTTCGAACTCACTGCGGATGCTTTTGAGATCCAACCCTGGTGGTCGCAGGTCTTGTAAATAATCTTCAACCGTCTCCCGGATACTCATCGGGTCAATCGCTGAGCCTAATTCCCGACGCACAGCAGCAGCAGCAGCTTCCGCGGTAGAAACCACCTGGTCATTGACGGTCTTTGCTCCAAACGCAGCAGCAGCAGTCCCAGCGATCGCTTGGAAGCCAGAAGTCGCTGTATTGACAACAGAACCAACCAGAGAGCCGACCGTGGTTGAACTTACCCAGACGAGTAACGAGAAATACGCTGCCCAAATCACTAGAGCAACAATTGCCCCCAAGGGACCACTATCTAGCAGGCTTAACTTTACTGCCAAGAAACAGGCCAGGAACAGAGAAATGGTGACCGTGATTAAAGTCCAAAGCCCGACAGTAAAGCCGATTTTGCGGATAGTCCCACCGACGCTACCAGATTCATGATCAGAGCCCGAATCCGAGTCTGACTGCCGACCCAGGTAGGAAATTCCAGCGGCAACCGAGAGGTTAGTCAGCAATAGTTGAAAAGCGAAGGCCAGCAACACCCCTGCAATTAGGGCGATAAAAAACTTGGGGCCTGAAAACACAAGTGCTGCCTCTTCGGGAGTATCAACTCCGCGAGCACCAACTTGTGCTATCCAGAATTGCAAGTTCTGCCCTCCCAGATTCACTCCCACACGCTCAAACATGATATTGTCCTCGTCAAAAGCTTAAATTCACGGCAGATCTTACAAAGAGTGTGAGTTGCCACTGTTATTTTGACAAAATATTTTCACAAAACTCGTCGTCTGTGAGCCACAATTACCGAATTCGCATAGTAAAAGCATCCCCCCCAAGACTTAAGACGATTAGAAGGAGCGGCTTGACTTGGTTCAACTAAGGCGTTCTGGTAGTGCTTGGTGTCGTACCAGGGGCCCGGGTTGGATTGCTGGGCAGGGGCGGAGCACCAAGCCCACTACCAGGACTGCCAAAAGGCTGAACCGGGTCTAAGCTGGGATTGCTGACTGGCGGTGGAGGCAGAATACTGGGGGTTGGCGTCGCTTGAGCATTACCCTCCGGTGCCGTTGCTAGGGCGACGCGATTGCCTCCCACTGAACGCAGTAAATCCAGCACCTGTACAACTTCGTTGTAACTTACCAATTGGGAAGCATTGAGAACCATCAACCCATTCGGCTGGGTCTTCGTATAGTTCAACAGAATTTGTTTGAGCTGGTCACGGCTGACGGGCTCTTTTTCCACGTAGGTTTGACCCACCGGATCAACACTCACCACTAACATCTCGCGCACTTGCGGTGCCCCTGTAGTTGCCTTAGGCAGATCCAAGCTGATGGCTTGCTGGCGCGTCAATCCTAAAGCCGCCAAGATGAAGAACGTCAGAATGCAAAAGATGACATCAATCAAGGGAATGATCTCAATCCGCACCTCTGGTGCCGTTGGTTCTAAATTAACTTTCATCGTAATTTCATCGAGAAATTCTAATATCGAGTGGTGTCTGGTCCCTGGGCTGGGTGGGTACCCAGTGAATACCCAGCATTGGGCTTCCTTTGCAGCCAAGCCTGGCGATAGGTCAACTCTAGTTCATTACCCGCTCGATGAAACATCCTAGACTGCTGAAACAAAAATGCTTGGAACAAGCGGTAAAACGCCAGGGCAGTAATGGCTACTACTAGACCACTGGCCGTGGCGATCAAAGCTTCCCCAATCCCTAGGGTGACGCCAGCAGTGGAAGAAGTGCCAATGTCTCCCAACCGAATTAAGCGCAGAGCGTTAATTAAGCCTAAAACTGTACCTAGCAAACCTAGTAGTGGTGCCAGAGCAATTACAGCTTCCAAAAGCTTGTCTCCCCGGCGCATCGAAGTCAGTTCCTCATCGGCTGATGCTTCTAAAGCCAATCGAAACGTTTCTGGCTCTTGATTAGCCAACCGCAGGGGAGTGTAAAGGAATCGTCCCATTGGTTGATTACTGGCCTGCCTTGCCAATTCGGTCGCCTCCTCCCAGCTGCGCCGTGCCGCATCCAGGATCTGGTCGGCAACTTTTCGCTCTCCCCGCAGTACACTGCTCCAGAACCACAATCGCTCAAAGATAGTTCCGATCGCCAGAATCGATAACACCAAGAGGGGCCACATGGCTAGGCCACCTTTTTGAAATAGATCTACAATGTTCACTTTTGTTCCCTTACTATCTGTGCCATAGGTCTACGCTGATTTGCTTTGTTCTATTTAAGAGGCCGCTGGATAAACTTAGCGTTACCCCTGCAAGAAGATTGGAAATGATTGGGGGAAATCCACACCTGAAACTATCAGGAAAAGTTTGTCAAGATCAAATTAACTTAGAGGGTAATTCCATGAGCTTTTCAGCCAAGTCTATTTACAACTGGTACCGCAACGCGATTCGCAACCCCAAGTACCGCTGGTGGATCATCTTAGGCACGCTGGGTTATCTTGTCAGCCCGATCGACATTGTGCCTGACTTTTTACCAATCATAGGTCAAGTCGATGACCTTACCGTTTTAACTCTACTGATCTCGGAAGTTTCACAACTGTTAACCGAGCGTGTTAAAACTCGCAAGGCGCAGATCAACAATGATGCTGCCAATCCAAACTCAGATAACACCGTTGAAGTTGATGCGGTCTCGGTTAAATAAGGCTTTTAGCACCCGGGGATTATTCAACCGAACTAAGCGATCGCAGTAAACCTCATCTTGCCTACTGAAGCCTCAGGTTGAGGTATACAAGCATGATTAAGAGTTTGGGATAGAGCTGATAGTTTGCTGAAGCAAGTTACTCAGCAATTTCAGGCTAGCTTTTAGCTGTATGGTGATCTTTTGGCAGTAGTTCTAATGCAGGCTAGCAACTACGGTTAGGATCTGAATCAGATGGCAACCCTTGAATGCTGCCAGCCTGTTGGTAGTTTGACCTTTGAAAATTACTCCTGCTTTCTGTTCGCCTGACTGAACTTACCCAATCCAGAAATGGAAATTGATAGCGAGGGCTAGATTATAGTGGTCTCTATCTCTAGGCCAGTGACACCCACAGTCAAAAGCGCAAACAACCGAAAGGCGTGGTCTATGATTCCCCCTTAGCAGTCATACGTACGGAATGCAAATGGAGTTTTAGTCAATGTTTTTAAGTTGGACCCACTAAACTGAAACTGCTGCTTGCTGCGGTCGCTGCTGAGTCGCAACTAGCCAGTTACCGCTCCTTGGAGCTAAAGTCACTCCTCGGCGCACAGGCCGCACCGGACGCTTACCTACTAGGGCTAGCTCATAACGAGACAGAATGGTAGCCAGGACCAATTTCATTTCCATTTGGGCCAGGGCCAAGCCAATACAACGGCGAACACCGCCGCCAAAGGGCAGATACTCATAAGCTGAAAACTGCCGCTCCAGAAACCGCTCTGGCCGGAACTGGTCTGGCTGGGGATATAAATCTTGCCGGTGATGGGTCAAGTAAATACAGGCTACTATCGGCGTCCCTGGACTAAACTCATATCCCATTAATTGCAGTGGTGACTTAGCAATCCGGGGGAGAGACAGCATTGCTACCGGGTAAATTCGCAAGGTTTCTTGACAGACTGCACTCAAGTAAGGCAATCGGGCAGTGGCAGAGAGAGCCGCTGGGTTCTGCGGGTCATAGCCCGATTGATCAAGTTCTGCGCGTAGTTTAGCTTGCACGTCAGGTAGCTGGTGAACCCAGTATAAAGCCCAGGTGAGGGCAGAGGCGGTGGTTTCGTGACCTGCAATCAGTAAGGTCATTAATTCATCGCGCAGCTCAACGTCGTTCATTGGTTGGCCTGCTTCATCTTGAGCAGACATCAGCAAACTGAGGATGTCTGTGCGAGACAAGTCTAGTTGCTGCCGGCGCTCCTGAATCTCTTCATAAATAAGTTGATCGACCTGGTGTCTTTGCCGCAGAAAACGACCCCAGGGGCTCCAAGCCCCAAAATCTCGTTGCAGTGCCCGGAAGAACAGCAAGCTAGAACTGAGGGGTGAGGAAACAGAGTTTAGCATAGTGCTCATCAGTTGGCGCAGTTGCTCGTAGCGCTGTCCCTCGTGCAAGCCAAACACTGCTTGCAAGATTACCCGCAGCGTAATCTCCTGCATCGAGGTGCGGGCAGAGAAGGGTTTGCCAATCTGCCACTGGCTAGTTACTTGCTCAGTAATCTGGCAAATCAGTTGGCTGTAGGTCCGCATGCGATCGCCGTGGAAGGGAGGCATTAATAACCGTCGTTGACGCTGGTGGCGATCGCCATCTAGCAAGATTAAGGAATGATCCCCCAACAGTGGCTGCAAAATTCCATTTCCTTTGCCAGCATCAAACTGCTCAGAGTCTGTGGTAAAAATTTCGCGAATTGCCCCTGGATCGCTAATAAATATAATTGGATCTAAAGGGCCAAGATGGGCTGAGAAAGGGTCGCCGTAACGCTGGGAGCAGGACTCTAAAAATCCTAAAGGATTAGAGATCCAGTGGAGCAATTGTAAAAATGGGGGAGTTTGAGGGCCATCCGGTAGTCTCATTGTTTTTACCTCAAGCAATCAGGTCCGACAACGAAGATTTGCTTCCAATCTAGCGCTGCAAGCTTTCATTCTGCGACCGGATTCGAGGAGTAAACCATTTTGAGAGTTTCGCTTCTGAGCAAGGGACCAGCCGATTTGCTAAGCAATGGACTGTATCGAGTTCCACTCACCTTATAGATTAGGTGCGGGCTGCTGTCAGTTGTGGCTTTGAAAACTGGCGCACTATAACCATTGGTACCCCTCCAGAAGGTACTAAGGTAATTCCCCGCCGCACAGGGTGAACGGGGCGAGTATCAGCCAGCAATAGCTCAAACCGGGACAAAATCGTTCCTAGCACCAACTTCATTTCATACATCGAAAAGGCGGTACCAATACAACCTCGGCTACCTCCACCAAATGGCAAGTATTCATAGGATGAGTACTTGCGGTCAATAAAGCGTTCTGGTTGAAAAATGCCAGGGTTAAGGTAAGTTTTCTGCCGCCGGTGGGCCAGATAAATGCAGGGCACCAGAATTGCCCCTGCCTCAAACTCGTAACCGGCTACCTGCACGGGTTCCTTCACCATCCGGGGGACGCAAATCAAGCCAATCGGGTGGATGCGGAGCGTTTCCTGACAGACGGCACTTAGGTAGGGCAACTGCACCATCCTCTCTGGCTCTAAGGAGGAGGGAAGCGCCTCCAATTCCGATCGCAGCGATTGCAATACCTGTGGGGCAGCATGAATTAAGTAAAATACCCAGGACAGAGCGCCAGCGGTTGTCTCATAGCCCAGCAGTAGTAGTGAGACTAATTGATCGCGCAGCTCCACGTCTGTCATGGATTGCCCGGCGTCATCACGAGCTGCCAGAAGCAAGCTAAGGACATCCTTGCGGTTGCTATCGCTTTGAGCCCGACGTTCCTGAATTTCTGCGTAGATCAACTCGTCAATTTGCTGGCGACGGCGCAGAAAGTACCCCCAGGGGCTCCAGGCACCCCAATCGCGTTGTAGAGGCGGAAAGAAAAACAAGCTGGAGTACAACGGTGTCGTGACATCCTCCAACAGATCCCCCAATAGTTGTTTGAGCTTTAGGTAGCGTGGTCCTGGCTCCAGACCAAACACAACTTGCAGGATAATTTGCAGCGTAATCTCCGGCATGGCTTGGTGGATGGAAATAGTTGAGCCAACTGCCCACTCTTTGATTACCTGCTCAGTAATTTCACAAATCAGTTGGCCGTAGTCCCGCAGCCGCTCGCCATGAAAAGGGGGCATTAATAACTGACGCTGGCGCTGGTGGTTCCGCCCCTGTTGCAACACAACGGAGTGCTCCCCCATCAAAGGCCGGAAGACATGCGTCGCTTTGCCAAAGTCAAGCCGCTGAGCAGGTAGCGCAAAAATCTCTTGAATGGCTCGGGGACTACTGAAAAATACCACGGGCGGCGAATTAACTCCCAGCACCCGTACAGTAAAGGGGTCACCGTAACGCTGGGCACAGTTGTCCAGAAATTCTGTCGGCTGGGCAATCAAGCGAATCGTTTGGAGCAAAGATGGTGTCCGGGGACCATCAGGCAGTTTCATCGACGCTTATATTTGACACTAGAGATTACTGTTAGAGTAGCGAATTTCTCTAGGGCAGGAGCCAGGTTCAGGTTATTAATCTAAACTCCCCGCATGAATATCTAATTTACCTAGCCGGTGCTGAGCCTTTACGGACTACTGGGGGGCTACCAGCGGGAATAGCAGCAATTAGTTGCCGGGTATAGGGCTGTTGGGGAGCGCGATAAATGCTTTCAGCCGAACCAATTTCTTCGATTTTGCCCCGGTTCATCACCATGATGCGATCGCTCATAAACTTCACCACCCCCAGGTCATGGGAAATAAAGATATAGGTGAGGTCAAACTCGCTCTGCAATTCTTTCAGCAAGTTCAGCACTTGGGCCTGCACGGACACATCTAACGCGGAAACCGACTCATCGCAAATGATGAACCGAGGGTTCAGGGCCAGGGCACGGGCAATACAAACTCGCTGACGTTGGCCTCCAGAAAACTCGTGGGGATAGCGCCCCATCCAGTCAGGGCGAAGACCAACGCGCTCTAAGAGGTATGCCGCCCGCTGGCGACGTTGCCGTTCATTGCGTTCACTAGCGTGAATTCGCATCGGCTCGATCACTGCAGCCCCAACGCTCATCCGGGGGTCTAAGGAGCTGTAGGGGTCTTGAAAGATCATCTGCATGTCCCGCCGTAACTGCCGCAACCGCTGCTGGGGGAGCGTTGTAATTTCGCGTTGATCAAAAAAGATCCGGCCTCCAGTTGGTTGGATTAGTCGCAATAAGGCGCGGCCCAGCGTCGTTTTGCCACAGCCAGATTCGCCTACCAACCCCAATGTTTCTCCCGGATAAACGGCAAAGGAAACATCATTCACCGCAGGTAGGTAGCGAGCGGTTTGTCCAAACGCCCCGCGAATCGGGAAAAACACTTGTAAGTTTTCCACCGCCAGCAGCGGCGATCGCTGCTGCAAACGATTTCGTTGCTCTAGCTCTGTCTCCGTAACTTCCTGGCTGAGTGTAGCGGAGTGGAGTTTTTCGCGCAAGATTGTCTTACCTGCTAGATCGCTGACCGCTTCCATAAAGTCGGCCACTGTCGGCAGGTACTTCAGCCGCCGTTCTGGGTGAGGGCGGCAGGCCAGCAACCCTTTTGTGTAAGGATGCTGGGGAGCAGTGTAGATCTGCTGCACCGGCCCAGACTCAACGATTTTACCTTGGTACATTACGGCTACTGTGTCTGCGATCTCGGCAATAATGCCCAGGTCGTGGGTAACAAAAATAATTGACATGCCACGGGCATCACGCAGCTCTCGCAGCAAATCCAAAATAGTCGCCTGGACAGTGACATCCAAGGCTGTTGTTGGTTCATCAGCAATCAGCACCGCTGGATCACTACAAATCGCCATCGCAATCATTACCCGCTGAATTTGCCCACCGGAAAGTTGGTGGGGGTAGCGATCTAGAAAGGCTTGTTTTTGCTGGTTAATATACCTTTGGCTGCCTCTGTCCTGGAGCTGAAGACCCTTTTCGCTTAGATAGCGCTGTTGCAGTTCTTCGTCCCGTGGGATTAGCTTGACTTCTTGCAGCAAAGCGATCGCTTGTCGCCGCGCTTCTGCTTTAGAAATACGTTGATGCTGACGAATCGCTTCTACAAGCTGAAACCCACAGGTATAGACCGGGTTGAGAGAACTCATCGGTTCTTGAAAGATCATGGAAATTTGGCGGCCCCGGTACTGCTGGCTTTGCGCTTCTGATAGCTTCAGCAAGTCTATGGGTTTAGAAGTAGTACCATCTCTCAGCTGCCGAAAGAAAATCTCTCCGCCGCTAATCACTCCCGGCGGACTGGGAACTAGGCGCATCACCGCTAAAGAAGTAACAGACTTACCCGACCCCGACTCCCCGACAATCCCCAGGGTCTGCCCTCGATTCAATTCAAAGGAAATACCGTCAACGGCTGCAACCAGCTTATGATCAACTTGAAAGTGAACCTGAAGATTACGAACGTCGAGAATTTTTTCGCTCATAGAGTACAGGCACCGAGAGATATTACCGGATTCTAGCAGCGCTCATCCTCAATACTGCATTTAGGTTTGGTCTAAGGTAGATCACCCTTCATGCCCTTAGCTGGCACGGAACTAAACTTGTTACCCTGAAAGCGACTGCTTCCAAGTTTGCTTAGCTCAGCAAGAGAGAACACTATGGCCCATACGATTGTTACCAATATCTGTGAAGGCGTTGCCGATTGTGTCGATGCCTGTCCGGTAGCCTGTATTCATGAAGGTCCTAGTAAAAATACAAAAGGCACGGACTGGTACTGGATTGACTTTGCTACCTGTATTGATTGTGGAATCTGCCTGCAAGTCTGTCCGGTTGAAGGGGCGATTGTTCCAGAGGAACGACCCAATCTGCAGGAAACGCCTGCTTAAATGCTCCACTATTTGCGGCCACACTAATTACACTAATTGCACAGATTGAAGATTCACGCCGGTAAAGGGAAAGAGGCATCAACAAGCGGTAGAAGAGGACCTGCCTGTTCTTGACCGCTGACCGACAAGTCACTATGACACAGGTAAACTCTTTCTTCCACACGGTTGAGTAGGTCGATGAGAAGCCGCTGCAGCTGTTCTTGGTCTGCCTGCATTTTCATCTGAGTTGTCCAAGCTTGCCCGGACCAATGCTTGAGGAAAAAAGGTGCTCCTAAAAGCACTACAGCCCCACCCCCATGCCATAGGGATGACCCGGTATCCAGCCAAAAATGCCAGCGGTGAGATTGACGAACGGACCGGTACTGAAATGTGGTTGCTAGGGTTACCGCTGGCGGTCGTTGGCCAATATTCTGGCTCGGAAAAGGATTGGCAGTAATCGTGCCACTACGAAGTAGCCGGATGAACTGGGCCACAGTAGTTGAGGATGTGTTTGAACGTTGGTCTTGTTGCTGTATGACTGCATTGCCAGTTGGGGGGCTCTGACGCAGGCGAGCCTCAACGTCCCAGTAGTGTTGAGCGGTCTCCAGTAGTTCTCTCAAGGCCGCCAGCTGATCATAGGCGAGGTTACGCGGCCACAGAAAGTGTTGAATCGTCTGATCCAGAACTGCAATTGCAGGAGGGGGCAATCGCTGGGCTTGCTGGTGCTGCTGTTGGTTTAACCACTGGACAATCACTGTGTATGCCGTTGTAGCGGCGTATCCCAGGCGGTCCCAACGGGCAAATTTAGTGGCATCTAGCAGGCGAGGTCGGTCTAGATCAGGTTCAAAGCAATAGTCTGCCAAGAGGCCAGCCCGCACCGGATCAATCTTGGCGGTTGTTCCAGAGGAATGGGCTTGCCGTTGGATACTAAGGACAATCAACATTTCCGCCACATCATCTCGATTCACGAGTTGTCCTAAACCGGGATAGACCAAGGCCAACACTGTCAACAAGGCACGAATCATCGGAGAGCTGGCGAGGGGGCGCTGGTCGTTAAGCGAGTTAACAGCAATTCCTTGCTCAGTCAGAATTTTAGTTAATGTGTAGCGAGCGATCGCGTCCAAGCCCGGTCCAATCACAGCAATCTCCTGTGGCCCGACCGCACCGGAGCGCACGGCCTCAACAATCGTGTCACCCGTCCGTCGCAGTAACTGGGCTCTAGAACTCGTTTGAATCGATTGGATGGTATCAGGCAGACTTAAGGCAGGGTTACTCAATAATTCAACTACCGGGTAGCCAATCCGGCGGCCCAAGCAAGATCCAACAGGGTGCTCTAAGTGCTCTACTGTGCAATACTGGCTCAAGCCCGACAAGTACTGCGGGTCAGCCCCTAACCCCAGACGGATTCCTCCTTGTGGGTTGTAAGTAAATGCCCCAAAGACACCTTGCTCTAGCAAGACCTCAAATAAATCGCGGGCGATCGCAGGGTAGTTATCTACGTCATCAGCCAGTACTGCCCGGTAGCGCCGCAGCAACTGTTGCCGGTACGTAGGATGGGGTAACAGGTAGCGCCAGTACAATTCTGAAATAATGCCGTAGGTCAGCAGACCCCGCTCTAGGCACCAATCACGCCAGCGAACCAGTAATTGCCCCAGACAGTCCCAAACGGAGGTGGAAACATCTGGGGCAAAACCTGCTTGTAAAATTTCGGAAATCTTTTCTAAACCAATGCCACTCAAAGCAGCGACTTGCAATAGATCTAGCGCTTGACGCACCAAGCGAAAGGTTGGAACCCCCTCAATTTGTATCATTCCAGCGTCTAGTTCCTGTCGCCAGAGCTGCATAGCCAATTCCTGCTCATTTTCTGGTCGCAACCTTACAGGGAATTGGGGTTTCAAGTGCAGCTGTTCAATTAACAGGGGCCAAAACAATACCACCTCATCCTGAAAAAATCCCAGGGGAGTTGTGGAGTTTAGGGGATAGTGCCCTGCAGTTGCAGTGGTAATTTGGTTGCCTAGATCAATCCGGTTGCCGGCATTTGCAGCAAAAACCAATATCGCCTGCGTAGCCAGCATGCGCGCCCCCTGGCTACAAGTAGCATTGCTATCGCCATGAACGCCTGTTTCTATCCAAGCTTGATACTGGCTGATTAGTTGGGTCGTTTTACCACTGCGAACAGGACCTTCAATCCATAAGTTTAGATACACCGATTCCCCCAGACACTTGATTGTGCTCTGGCATAACCTTAGCTAATACATTTTAGCCTTGTGGCTACCCGGTACCCTTAATCAGACTCTCGAACAAATTTCAAGGGCGATGAAACAGCTCAAGCCGAACCTCAGATAAACCTATAATCACTATTTCGGGGTCTTAAATTACTTATAATTTTAGGCAACATTGCCATAATCTCTGTCATGAGAATCCCTGCCTTTGCTAGAAGATATATTCTTTCAGCACGCCAATGGTATAGCGGAACCGCTGAAAGAGCCCTTGATCAGGCTTATGACGCTGCGCTTAAGATTAAAAAGATTGAAGATGAGCATTTTGGTGGTAAAAAGATATCTTTAGATGCAGATTATGGAGATGCAGTTTCTGCATACTTTCAGTCAGAGTTAAAAAAGCATTTAAGAACTGCTAAGTTTCGGCTCATGGAGTTCAGAGCTAGCAATTCAATCTTTAATCCCTCTCAATCAGGTAATTATTCAAATAAAAGCATTACAAGGCTTGACTCCCAAAAAACTATTAATTACTCCAAAGAGTACACCCTAGAAAAAAGTGAGTACACCCTAGAAGTTGAAGTCAATGGCAGGACTACCCAAGTTTTAGAAAAACTAAAGTTTATTGATGACGTTATTGCTAAATATAAACCCGATAAATACGCAATAACCACCTTAGATGATTTTGCTAGCAAGAGCGTCGAGACTGAGCAGAGATCCGAGCCACAGCCATCCGATAATGATAATTCTTTGATTAAGAAAAGTGGTTTCATTCCACGCTCAATTCTAAGAACAACAAATAAACTAAAGCGGGATCTTGATCCAGACATAGAAACAGAAGAAGAAGCTCTGAAAAAATTTCGCAAGTCCAAAGCTCGGACAAAAATTGCGGTTAGATTTCTTCTACTACTAATTATTGTCCCTTTGCTAACTCAGCAAATTTCTAAAAACTTTATTTTTGGACCACTAGTTGATTACTTTAATAATCCTGAGCGAATTGAAGTAACCTTAACTGGTGAACTTGAAGAAAAAGTTTTAGTTGAGCTAAATAGATTTAAGGAAAAAATAGAATTTGAGCGCTTAGTAGGTCGGCTTCCTGACCTGGATAGCGAGAAAATGGAACAACAGATAAAGGCGAAGGCCAACCAACTGGTCGAAGAGTACAGATGGGTGGCGACTGACCCGGTCAAAAACGTTTTATCTGATGCCCTATCCCTCGGTGCTTTCGGTGTAATTGTTGCAACAGGCAAACGAGAAATTGCTATTCTCAAATCTTTTATTGATGAAGTGGTCTATGGCTTGAGCGACAGCGCTAAAGCTTTTGTGATTATCCTTTTTACAGACATTTTTGTCGGCTTTCACTCTCCCCATGGCTGGGAAGTAATTGTTGACGGCACCCTCCGACACTTTGGGTTGCCAGAGAATGAAGATTTTATCAACATGTTCATTGCCACCTTTCCAGTCATGTTAGATACCGTCTTTAAGTACTGGATCTTCCGCTATCTCAATCAGATATCTCCTTCGGCAGTCGCAACTTACAGAAATATGAATGAGTAAGAACTGATCAATACCTTTGGCAGCTGTGAATAAACTACGTCAAAATGCCGCAACAGTTAGCAAAGTTATTTACTTGTGTCGGTAGCGTTAATCAAATCATAAACATTTCTTAGCATCCAGGGGAACAAGCATCAATAATAATCAATGGTGTAGCTAAAACGCTGCTACGGGGTACTTTAGCTTAGTGATGCTGTTTCAAGACAATTTCTCAAAATTCTTGAGCGCCTGTGCCAGAGCAGCAGTAATACACTTGAGCTGTTGTTGGCAATTTAATGACTGGGGATTGCCTGATGACCTACACCAAACCTGCTATCCACGAATTTCTCGCTACTATTTCTCCTTTCAATCAGCTGCCAAGGGTAGAACTGGAGAGACTGGCAGAGCAATTTCAACCCCTCCGCTACCGGATGGGTCAGGCCATCTTAGTCCGAGAAAAAGTTCCGGCTCAGGTAGTTATTCTTTATCAAGGGCAAGCCCGGTTGCTAGGGTATGACCCTCGTGCTCCCCAGGGAACTCCGGTCACGCTAAAGTTACTAGAACCCGGAGAAGTAATAGGTTGGGCTGGCCTGGTGCGGGGTATACCTTGTGAAACAGCGATCGCCTCTACAGAAGTAGTTGGATTGACCCTACCAGCCAGCCGGTTTTTAGCGTTATTACAGTCTCCGGCCCTGGCCGCGGCGTTTCGCGATCGGTGTGGGCTGATTGAAGTATTCGACTTGCTGGGGGCAGAGTTAGCCCGCCGCGCTGACGGTACCGCTAACCTCAAGGAACTGGCACTTAAGGTGTGGCCGGAAGCCGTGATCCTGAACCTACCCCCCGGTAAAACGCCTTTGAGCAAGATCGATCCCAACCTGGTTTGGTTTGTCAGTGGCGGCAACCTGGCTAATTCTCCAGCTGGGAGCCGTTTGGCGCCAGAGGTTGAGCACGATCAGCTAGTTGCTGGTCCTAACGGTGCCCGCCTGATGGGTTTTTGGGAATCTGTGCTTTCTCTGCCTGCGGCTACCCCTTTAGCTTTGCCAGGGGCAACCTGGGACGATATTCCCTATGCTTCTGAGCAGTTGCCTGAAGTAGAGCCTGAGCCTGGCAAACGGCTGAGGTATCCCTACGTCCGTGGCAGAGGGCCTCTAGATGCCGCTTTAGCTTGCTTTCAGATGCTGAGCCAGCACCTGAGCGTTCCCTTTCGGCGGGATGTGGTGCGCCGAGTCCTCAACAATCAGATGCAGCGGACAGGCAATATTTCCCTGCAGACCTGTGGCGGCATTGCGGAGTTACTCGGGCTGAGTGCGCAATTAATTAATGTTCCGGCAAACGCGATGGGTCGCCTGCAAACCCCAGCGCTGGTCCGTTGGCAAGACAGTTTTGCCATCCTCTACGAAATGAGTGAAAAAGAATGGGTATTGGCAGTACCTGAAATAGGTATCCAGCGCTTGAAACCTGCCAGCTTTATCGAGAATTGGGGAGAAGAGCAGGTACTGCTACTGCAGCCCACCAAACATACCCCTCAGCAGCGCTTTAACCTCAGCTGGTTTTTACCCTCTTTGCTGCGTTACCGCAAGGTACTGATTGAAGTTTTTGTTGCCTCTTTTTTTGTGCAATTGTTTGCCCTGGCGAACCCGCTGATGGTTCAAGTGATCATTGATAAAGTCCTGGTGCAAAACAGTACGGATACCCTAAATGTCTTGGGGATTTTCCTGTTACTAATGGCTGTCTTTGAGGCCGTACTGACGAGTTTGCGAACTCATTTATTTGTCGACACTACCAACCGGATTGATCTCAGCTTGGGCTCTGAGGTGATTGAACACCTGTTTCGGTTGCCCCTGCGCTATTTTGAACGGCGTCCTGTGGGGGAGTTAGCGACCCGCGTCAACGAACTAGAAAATATTCGCTCCTTTCTGACTGGTACCGCTTTGACAGTGGTGCTAGATGCCATTTTCTCTGTGATCTACATCGTAGTGATGGTGATCTATAGTTGGCTGTTGACCCTGGTGGCATTAGCGACCGTGCCTTTATTTATCATCCTGACGGTGATTTTCTCACCGGTGGTGCGGCGGCAGGCAAGGACAAAAGCTGAGCGCAACGCCGAGACCCAATCCTACCTTGTGGAAGTGGTATCGGGGATTCAAACCGTTAAGGCGCAAAATATTGAACTGCAATCGCGCTGGGCCTGGCAAGAGCGCTATGCTCGCTACATCAGTGCTGGTTTTGCCACCGTCTCCACCTCCACCACCGCCGGTTCAATCAGCAACTTTCTGAATAAACTCTCCGGCTTGCTGCTGCTCTGGGTGGGGGCCTACCTGGTTCTTCAGGGTAAGTTAACCCTAGGCCAGTTGATTGCCTTCCGGATTATTGCTGGCTATACCACCAGTCCACTGCTGCGCTTGGTCCAACTGTGGCAGAACTTCCAGGAAACGGCGCTCTCCTTAGAGCGCCTAAGTGATATTCTCAATACTCCGCAAGAAGTAGATGAGGCCGATCGTCATAACATCCCGATGCCCGTGATTGCGGGGGCAATTAAGTGTGAGGATGTCTCCTTCCGCTTCACCAACAACGGCCCCTTGCAGTTGAACCACGTGAATGTCGAGTTCCCAGCCGGCACATTTGTGGGGGTTGTCGGTCAAAGTGGTTCCGGCAAAAGTACCTTGATGAAGCTTTTCCAGCGCCTTTACGACCTTGACTCCGGCCGGATTTTGATTGATGGCTACGATATCAGCAAGGTGGAACTGTATTCCCTGCGGCGGCAGATTGGCATGGTCCTCCAAGATTCACTGCTGTTTGATGGCACGGTGCAGGAAAATATTGCTCTCACCAACCCGGATGCACCCGCGGAGGAAATTATCGCTGCCGCCCAGGTCGCCTTTGCCCACGACTTTATCATGACCCTACCCAACGGCTACAACACACGGGTAGGAGAGCGAGGATCCGCCTTGTCCGGCGGACAACGGCAGCGAATTGCGATCGCCCGTACCGTTTTGCAAAACCCCCGGATGCTAATTCTGGATGAAGCCACCAGTGCCTTGGACTATCACGCAGAGCGGCAAGTCTGTACAAATTTGGCCAGTACCTTCCAAAAATCTACGATCTTTTTTGTCACCCACCGCCTCAGCACGGTGAAAAATGCCGATGTTATCCTGTTTATGGATCAGGGGGTGGTCGTGGAACAGGGTAAACACAACGACTTGATGGCGCAAAGAGGTCGCTATTACTGTCTTTACCAGCAGCAAGAGGCACAAACCTAACTCTTTCCGTTCCGACAGGTATTTCTTATGACCATCAGCAAACACAAGCAAACGAGTGACAAGCATCAGCCAGCCTCCCCAGCAAGCCTTGTGCCTCCCAACCGATTAGCTCAGCCTAAATTTGACCAACCCGTGCTGCTACAACAGTCACCGGTCTGGTCACGGGCAATCATTTGGCTGATTGTCGGCGTGACGACCTCTGTGGTGGTGTGGGCATCCGTCGCCCGGATCGAAGAAGCAATTCCAGCCACGGGCAAATTAGAACCCCAAGGCACGGTGAAAGCGGTGCAACCTCCTGTGGGGGGTTTAGTCAAAGCTGTGCATGTCAAAGAAGGTCAGCGGGTGAACCAGGGTCAGTTGCTCCTCAGCCTTGACCCCGCTGCTGCGCAAGCCCAACTGGCATCTGCCCAAAAGATTCGGACTGCCCTGATGCAGGAAAATCAGTTTTACCGGACGCAGTTTAAGGGTAGCTCTAGTAATCCAGGCATAGCCGCCTCCCAAGCAGCTCAGTTAAAGCTACCACCGGAAGTAGTTTCCCTGACTGAAAGCCGGGCTGCCCTGCTGGCGGAGAATCAACTGTACCGGGCACAATTGGGAAGTTCTCAGGCTAATCTTAGTCCAGACCAGCGATTGCGATTGCGCTCAACCCAAGCCGAGTCTTCCTCCCGGATTGCAGCGGCCCGTTTGGAAGTCGGCCAGCTCGAGCGGCAGTTAGGCCAAACGCAAGTGCAGCTTAGCAGTGCCAAAGATGTCACCAGCTTGAATAGCGGCATCCTGAAAGATATTGGTCCCCTGGTCCAAGAAGGTGCGATCGCCCGCTTGCAGTACCTGAAGCAGCAACAGGAAGTCCGGACCCGGCAAGCGGAAGCGGATCAACTGACCCAAGAACAACTTCGCCTCCAACTAGCGATCGCTCAGGCTAAAGAGCGGCTGCAAAACACGATGGCCCTCTCAGATACAGATGTGCTGACTAAG
>CADCWO010000247.1:0-1511 GCA_902806435.1 uncultured Synechococcales cyanobacterium
AGAGTAGACAGGGCATACCTTTAGGGCACAAAGCTAATTTTCTTCTTTCGTATGATACTTAATCCCACATTTGCCTGCCGCACAACCCTTGTCAATTACACGTTTAAGATATAGCTATCGACTAGCTGCTTTCATCCCTACTTGAGAAGATGTCAGATACGGAATTAAAACTTCTGGCTATAACAGCAATACTGACACCTCTAGGGTTAGTGACTCTGCTGGCTACTGTTAATCCTGGTGGAGCGGAACTTGCGCAAAAACCAGAGCCTCTAAAAAAGCAAAAACCCCTCGACCCTAGCGATCGCCTGTTTAAGCAGACAACCCCACTGATTAAGGGTATTAAAGAGCAACAAGCTGCCTCACCAACCTGCCAACCCGGGCACGCAAGTAAGCTCGCAAGGGCAAAAGCGCAAGCTACTCAAGCGCAAAGTCAAGCTCCCATCAATCACAGCGTAGATGTGTTGGCAGTCGGTCCAAGTTATACCCCCCGCCAAGCTAAAGCCTTAATCCACCCAACAAACTATGGCGAAAGGTCTAGCAGAGACATTTATGGTAAACCTCTGACTAACCAATACATTGTGGTATTACACGAGACGGTAGGGCCAGTAGGAGCAACAATTAGATTTTTTCAAACACCTCATTACAAGGACGAAGAACAGGTTAGTTACCATGCTCTAATTACCTTAGACGGAACAATCGTTTATCTTATGCCCCCAGGCAAGCGAGCCTTCGGGGCTGGCAACTCGGTTTTTAATGGTCCATTGGGCCGCGAGACCGTCAAGACAAAGGTGCAACTACCCCCCTCAGTCAACAACTTTGCCTACCATATTGCTTTAGAAACACCAGCAGATGGCAACAACAACAACAGTCGCCATAGTGGTTATACAAACAACCAGTAT
Source organism: uncultured Synechococcales cyanobacterium (assembly GCA_902806435.1). Lineage (GTDB taxonomy): Bacteria > Cyanobacteriota > Cyanobacteriia > Thermosynechococcales > Thermosynechococcaceae > CADCWO01. The sequence continues at coordinate 900 of CADCWO010000247.1, forward strand.
CAGTCTCTGGCATGGCTAACCGGCAGAACGAAAGTACCAGATTCTCGCATTACAACTCATCAAGCAATTGACCAGTCTGGTGAGAGGCAAGATCCAAGAAGCTTCGACTTTCAGAAGTTTTTAGCCTTACTGCATTCTCACAGGGCTAATCTTAATAATCAATGTTCTGAGCAGCTATAACAGACTGTAATGCTCATGTTATAAAAGCCTATTTATAACTGATAGGCTCAGAAAGGTTAGTAGCAGTAGCAAAGTATGTGCTCAACAGTTAGAGTGAGCCAAAACTTTCGAATGCTGATTGAAAGGAAAGCTCAAATCTTCCAGAGAAATTTCGGAGAGGAGTTCTTCCTCAATTCCGACCCGCAGGGTACCTGGTTATTAAGATATAAAACAACACACTTCAGCGGTGCCGCTTATAGAGCCGTCAGCTTATCAGCTTCAGGAACTACTGGTTTGAGCGGCTAACATCTGCTTTAGCTTTTCTAACTCGTGAGCCCACCGTGGATCAGGTTGAGCTGACTCCGTTGGCAAACTTGTAGAGGTCGAACTAGAGGTGCGTCGGGATTTACCTTTTCCACCTCGACGATTATTAGCGTTGTTGGAGACGTCTGA
>CADCWO010000247.1:1521-22721 GCA_902806435.1 uncultured Synechococcales cyanobacterium
TGTTAGTTTCTTCTTCCTTAGCCTTTTCCCGAGGTAACGCCTTTTCAATCTTCAAAACACCATCTTTAAACGGCTGACCGTTTAATTTTTCAATTACTTGATCTGCTTGTTCTGAAGTTTCGACGGTCACAAAGCCAAAACCACGAGACTTGCCAGTTTTGCGGTCAGTGACTAGCTTGGTTGAAGCAAAATCACCCAGCTGTTCTGCAAAAAAAGTTTCTAACTCTTCCTTCTCTAATTCTCTAGGCAGATTACCAACGTAAAGACGAATCGACATTTTGATTTCCTCCAAACTCAAATTTGAGTCAATTTGACTTAATCTGTTACTTTGCTACTTTAACTAAAAACCTAAAAGAAAATTGTCTTAGCCAAAGCCATAGAAAACTGATCTTCTGTCAGTTGCATGATGAGAGAAATAAATTTATTTCGAACATCAGCCAGAAATATCTATAGATATCAAAGGTTATATTATCCCTTAACCTCGTTCACAAAAATTTCAAATATATGATTTAAATTATTAATCACGTATAGCAACTCAATTTCTACATAACGTTGTGCTATAAGCATTAGTTGCAAAGTGTTCCGTCTTATTTTTTAATTTTGAAGAGCTCGATTTATAGATTTTACCTACCCTTCGAGCTTCTCTACATCACAAGACCCTTGACTAAGGTACCATGCTATACAGCACTGAACTACCAAAAGCTTGAGATTTTAGCTACTGATATAATAGTAGCACTTTGTAAAGAAATGTAACACCAAGTTAAGAAAACTGCAACCTACCGCTAGTTTGGAGAGCTCGGCCTTCAGCTTTGTTAGCATCGCGTCATGAGTGAGAACCCGTCTTCGCAACCTCTTGATGAGGCAACCTCCAGAACTGATAGTGCTCCTAAATCTGCTGAAGATTTACCTAAGCTACCTCACAGGGAAATACCCCCAATAAGTTCACCCTTGGTTATGGTGGAGTCTGCCTTTCTTGCTAGCACTGCTAGCTTGCTCTGGCTGATTAATTACTATTTTCCTTTAGGCCTTTTGTGGCGGATTTTCTTCCCCATACCGATCGCGCTAGCTTACTTACGTTGGGGAAAACGCACTTCCTGGATGACAGCACTGGTGACAGGCTTGTTATTATCAGTCCTGATGGGACCACCACTAAGTCTGCAATTTTTTCTGCCCTACGGTTTTTTAGGCATCTTGCTAGGTAGTCAATGGAAGCGTCAGGCCCCTTGGTTCGCCTCCATTGCTTGGGGAGTACTCCTGACAGTTCTTGGTATTGGGGTTCGGCTTGTCTTGCTTTCTGTGCTGATTGGTGAAAATCTTTGGATCTACTTAATTACCCAGGTCACCAACTTAGCTGATTGGTTATTCATTAAATTGGGTCTGATAGCGCAGCCTGATCTGCTTGTGATCCAGGCCCTAGCCATAGTGATGATCACGATCAACGCCATCCTCTACTTATTAATTGTGCATTTAGCGGCCTGGCTTCTGCTTGATCGTGTAGGCAATCCGATTCCGTCCCCGCCCGTCTGGTTGCAAATTCTGCTCGATCAAGAAGAAGTTAGATAGTGATGATCCGGGTTTACACTCAACGGGTGTTAGGCGAGCAATGGTTAGAACGTCACCGGAGCCGCCTGCCTTTATACGCCTGTGTATTGGGTTTTACAGCAACAGGGTTAGTTCCCGGTATTTCTACCGCAGGTGCTCAGCCTAGCGATCGCCGATATACTGCGATCGCCGACGGGGAATTTTTGGTAAATGGACCGCAACCGCACCCCTGCCATCCCTTACCACCCCTCCAGGTTGGCGCTTCCCCAGTGTTCATATCCCGTGCCGTTATAGCTACCCAGGGCTTGCCTGTATACCTGTTTAATGCTGGGCTGCCGCAACCGCCAGCGGTGCCCACAATTGATCTGGGAGGTAGCCCTGCTGGCTGTCTTAGTGACGGTTTAGCTCTGCCGATCTCCACCGTAGAGCATCTTTTACGGCAAGGTTTACGTTGGGGTATCTCGCTTGCTGCCCAGGCTAATCGGAGCTACTTGATTTTAGGTGAATGTGTGGTTGGGGGCACCTCAACCGCTTTAGCAGTTTTAACAGGACTGGGATTCGCCGCCGCTGGCAAAGTTAATAGTAGTCATCCGGTCTGTAACCATGCCCAAAAGTGGCAGCTTGTTCAAAAAGGCTTGAGCTTTGCTGGTTATAACCACCCTCACCCCTCTGGTAACGTGGACCCTCTGAGCCTGGTAGCCGCTGTTGGCGATCCGATGCAGGTGGTTGTGGCGGCAATGGCGATCGCTGCCAGCCGGACCTGCGGTGTTTTACTCGCTGGGGGCACTCAGATGCTAGCGGTTTATGCTTTACTGCGGGCGATCGCCCGGGAGTATGCCCTTGACTGGCAACCAGACCAAGTAGTGGTGGGGACAACCCGCTGGGTGACTGAAGATCGAACAGGAGACACGGTTGGATTGGCTGAAGCAGTAGGAGATGTTCCTCTGCTGGCAACCCAATTGAATTTTGCGACTTCTCGCTACGCGGCTTTGCAAGCCTACGAGCAAGGGTACGTTAAAGAAGGTGTAGGCGCGGGGGGCTGTGCGATCGCCGCTCATTTGTATCAAGGTTGGAGTCAAACTCAATTGCTGCAAGCGATTGAATCAACTGTGTCTCAACACCAGGCAGCCTCTGGTGCGGGGGCAGCAAAGCATCATGTTTTTTAGAGTTATTGCTCCATTGCGCTTGATCAACAAGAACGCAGGCGGGCTAGGAGTAGCACCATTTCATCGATCGCCTGACGCAAAGCAGTACTAGATTGCTCCGACTGGTTGACGAGAATGCTGAAAACTAGGGGTGAAAAATTGGGGCTGCTGAGATAACCCGATAGCGCTGCGACGCCGCTCATTGTGCCTGTTTTAGCATGGAGGATCCCTTGAGCTGGAGTACCACGGAAGCGGTCTTGAAGTGTACCACTTATCCCTGCGACTGGGAGAGAGGCCCGGTACATTGCTGCTTGGGGTGTTCGTGCCATTGCATTGAGGGTTTGGACCAGGGCTACCGGACTGATCAAGTTGTGGCGAGACAAGCCTGATCCATCTGTCAGGATATAAGTCTGCGGGTTAACCCCTAAGCGAGTCAAGGTTGTTTTGACAACTTCCAGACCTATCTCTGCTGAGGAGCCTGTTGGCTTTGATTGGGTTAAACCCAGAGTTCTTAAGAGCGATTCCGCATAGAGATTGTTGCTTTCCTGGTTGGTTTCTATCAGGAGTTTTGATAGAGGTGATTCAATCGCTGCAACTTCCCGCTCAGTTTGAGTTCCAGGACTTGATGCGATCGCGCTTTGAGCAACCCTGATCTGGTTAGCGTTTAAGGCTTGCCGAAAGTGGCGGAGGAAGTGTTGAGCTGGATCAAAAATAGCCACGGAAACCGGTTCTGGTTCAGCCCCCATCCGCAGTTGACCTGTAACGTAAACAGTAGGGCTGGTAAAATCGCGGCCTACATCGACAAATTCAGGTGCTTGAGGCCCAACAGTGACTGAACTGTTTCTGACTCTCCACCGGTTCGCTTCCGTCGCATCCATCCATGCCACTCGGAGTGGTAGACCTAGAGTTTGAGGAAATAGCTTTAGCTCTACTGAATTTTGGTTCAGGATCAAGCTGTTGATAGGTGCGCCATAGCCGGCCTGGATGTCTTGCCACTCCCAGGTGGAATCAATCGCACTGCCTCGAAAATAGCTGTCATCAGCGATCAGGTGATCGACCTGGCGAATACCCTGACGGCTTAGCTGTTGTGCCAAGCCCTGTAGCTGATTATCGCTAAGACTGGGGTCGCCTCGTCCCACGATGCGAAGAACAAGCCGAGGATTAGCACCCACTTGATAGACAGAAGTGCGATAGCGGAACTGAGGGCCTAACTGGTGTAGAGCAGCAGCCGTTGTCAACAATTTAGCAGTGGAAGCAGGGATGAAGTAGCTATTCGGCTGATGGGCATATAGCGTTTGGGGCCTGGTAGATAACGTTTGTACCAACACTCCCCAACGAGAGCGAGAGAACTGAGGCCGATTAATAATTGCCTCAATAGCTGCTGGTAACTGCACCGCACAAATGGATCTCGAAGGTTGCGGTTTTTGTAGTTGAGAAAGTTTTTCTGAGACAAATTGACTTAAGTGCATGCTATGCGAAGCCTGGGCTGCTTCCTGCCATAGCCCCAGCTGGGCACCTAAAAAAGGCAGTAAAACAATTGGCTTAGCGAATGCTATGACTTGTTTGCAGGCCATAAGTAGCTAGGTAAGACTAAAGTGTAAGCTTTCAAAGCCCAAGTCCAGAATTTACCATTCAGCCAGAGCGATCGCCACGCCTTCCCTTAACTCAGAGGAAATCTGCTGATTCTTTATCAGGTCTTCTAACTGCGGGCGGGCGGCCAATTGCTTCAGGGCCGCGATCGCATGGAGTTTTACCCCGGTATCGGGGTCTGCCAACAGTTCAATTAAGGGTTGAACAGCGATCTCTTCTCTTAACTGACTAAGGCTCTGCGCAATTAATTGTTTAACAACTGGTTCCTTGGCTAGAGTGTCTGAACCTAGCAATTCCATGAGCGCCTGTGCAGACTGGCACTTCAAACTTGGCTGCTCTATCCGTCCGAGAACAGTGACTATCTCCTGGGCCAGTTTAGGGGCTAGGGCGAGAGCTTGGTGTAAGTAGGCGAGGGATAGGGGCGTTTCAATCCGGCCCAAAGACCGGATGATTGAAACTTGCAGCAAAGCTGGGGTTGGAGACTGTAACACCCCAAATAGAGCCTCAGCAGCGGCATCCGTACCCAAGCGGCCTAGCGTCGTTGCTGCTGTTGAGCAAACGTCTAAATCAAGATCCCACAGTAGGGGTTGAATCTTGCCCACTAGGTCCAGTTGGTCGATCAAGTCGGGGCGGAAACCCAGGCCAAATAGCGCTGCTTGTCTAACTTGTGCTGCTAAATCGCTCAGCGCGTTAATCAGCACAGGTGGTACTTGCGGAGCATGAAAGCTGCCAATTGCCTCAATCGCTGTAGCTCGCACCGCGACTTGGGGGTCATGAACAACACTGATCAAAGGCCGAATAGTCTCAGAACGGCGGATTTGGGCCAGCGATCGCACTGCTAGCAGCCGCGTCTTTTGATCGCTGAGTAAATCTGTGAGGACAGCGATCGCTGAGTTGCCGAGCTTGGCTAGCGCTTCGGCAGCAATTGTAGTTAAGTCCTCATCCGTGGAGGTTTGCAGCAGCGCTACCAGTGCTGCCACAACCGCAGGCTGATCAAATTCCCCTAAAATGCGGGCGGCAAACCAACGTAACTCTAGATCTGCCTCTGCGTCTTGCAGTATCTCAATTAATGGAGCAACAGCTATCACGCCAATCCGGGGGAAAATCTTGGTAACTTCCCATCGCTCTTGGAAGTTTCCTGCTACTAAACACTCTAAGGCTAAGGCTAATACTTGCTCTAAATCAGCTCTTTCTTGAACTCCCTCCTGAGCTAAGGCTAAAAAGTTTTCCTCAGCTATGAGTTGCTGTAGATATTGAGTCAGTAAGACCCAGTTTTCTTGTTGGGCTGCTGCCTGAGCCTGCTTTAAAAGATTTGACACGTTTGGATTCACGGTTGCTCAATTTGTAACAACAGTCGCTTCCGTTTCTGTCCCTTCAGCATTCCTGGTCAGGACACCTACGAAAGCAACACGTCTTAGCATGACTTACTTTGAAATCCTGGTAAGTTCGCGCTGACAAAGCTCGCAATGATGCCATAAATGCATTAACTCAATGCAGTAGCTTCATAATTTGTAAAATCGTGTAACTAGATATACAAAACTAACTGCCTGATTTGCGTAATTTAGGGGCATAAGAGGATCTAATAGTCCAAACCCTATGACTTGGGCATCAGCCTTAAGGTGCATGTTCGAATTATGTCCCATCGCTGCAAAACCAGTGGAAGTTGCATTTGTCTTACTACCAGCTGTCGCAGAACGGAATTAACCCGTACATATACAACACCGCTTGTATCACGGTCTACGGACTTTAGCCGGCAACCCGGGTAGTTTAAGCAAAACATGTAATTTTAATGCACCAGACTAATACGTCTACAAGGAGGGTCAGTTTATGACGGGAGTCGTCGAGCAGAAAAAACTAAAACTTAACAAAGTTGAACAAGCCAAAGCTGAGAAACATCCCCTATTACTCAAGGATGAACTAGAGCACTTTGCCCAAACCGGTTGGGAGGCGCTGGAGAAGACGAATGAATTTGACCTTTACTACGGGCTCAAGTGGTTAGGGTTTTTCTATCGCACGGCGACACCCGGCAAATTCATGATGCGGATGCGCACCCCCAACGGTATTTTGACCAGCGGTCAAATGCGGGTCTTAGGAGAAATTGTCCAACGCTACGGGGACGAGGGCAACTCTGACATCACCACCCGGCAAAACATTCAATTGCGGCAGATCCGGATTGAGGATATTCCTAACATTGTCAAGCGGCTGCAGGAAGCTGGTATGACTTGTGTGCAGTCTGGGATGGACAGCGTCCGTAATATTACTGGCTCCCCGGTTGCCGGTCTAGACGCCGAGGAATTGATCGATACGCGGGGGATTGTTCGCAAACTCCAAGACATGGTGACCAATAACGGGGAGGGAAATTTTGAGCTGTCCAATCTACCCCGCAAGTTTAATATTGCGGTTGCCGGGGGGCGCGACAACGGTGTGCATGCTGAAATTAACGACCTGGGCTTTGTTCCTGCCTACCAGAACGGCAAATTAGGATTTAATGTGATCGTCGGCGGCTACTTTGCCCCCAACAGTTATGAAGCAGCGATTCCCCTAGATGCTTGGGTTGATCCTCGAGATGTGGTTGCCTTAACAGAAGCGATCATGGTGGTCTACCGCGATAACGGGCCCCGGGAGAAGCGGCAAAAGTGCCGGATGATGGTCTTGATGAACGAATGGGGCATGGAGAAGTTCCGGACTGAAGTTGAAAAACAGCTGGGCTATCCCCTCCTAAGAGCTGCCGCGAAGGATGAAGTTTTATGGGACAAACGTGATTATATTGGCGTTCATGCTCAAAAACAGTCTGGATTGAACTACGTCGGTCTGCATGTCCCGGTGGGCCGGATGTACGCCCAAGACATGTTTGAGCTAGCGCGAATTGCTGAAGTTTACGGTAGCGGCGAAATTCGCTTCACGCTAGAGCAAAACCTAATCATCCCGAATGTGCCGGACTCTCGTCTGGAACCACTGTTGAAAGAACCGCTTCTCCAACGCTTTTCTCCGTATCCAGACAACTTGAATCGCGGCCTTGTTTCCTGCACAGGTAGCCAGTTCTGTGGCTTTGCGATTATTGAAACCAAAAACCGAGCCCATGCCTTGATGCAAGAACTCAAGCAGGAACTGATTCAACCCCAGCCGGTGCGAATTCACTGGACCGGCTGTCCCAATTCCTGTGGTCAGCCCCAGATTGGTGATATCGGCTTGATCGGCACCAAGGCGCGTAAAGATGGTCAAACTGTTGAAGCTGCTGATATCTGGTTAGGTGGCAAAGTCGGCAAGGATGCTCATTTTGGTAAAGAAATCATGAAAAAGGTGCCCTGTGATGATCTCAAAGGTGTGCTCAGAGATCTGCTGATTGAGCACTTTGGCGCACGACCCAAAGAGGAAGCACTCCAGAAGGAAGCAATCATCTAAACTGACACCCCATCTAGACAATGGTTTGGGATAGAGAAATGCCTTGTAACGAAGCGTCCAGAGAACTGCTCAACCTACGCATGATTCACCTAGTAATTGACAAGTACTAATGACCCACCTTTCGAGACGTCAATTCATCATTACAGCAGGTGTAGCCACTGCCGGCACCCTGCTTAGCCATGGCTGCAGCTCAGGTTCTAGTAAGGCTCCTACTGCTTCCAATCTCGCACCAGCTGCCTACGCGAACCCTTCTGACGGCCCAGAAGTGACGAAAGCCAAGCTGGGGTTTATTCCCCTAACCGATTGCTCTCCTCTGGTGATTGCTAAAGTCAAAGGTTTTTTTGCCAAGTACGGCATGCCAGATGTTGAGGTGGTCAAGCAGGCATCCTGGGGAACCACCCGTGACAATCTGGATCTCGGCTCTCAATCGGGTGGGATTGATGGGGCTCACATTCTCACGCCTATGCCCTACCATCTCTCTGAAGGCATCTTCACCTTGGGCCATAAGAAGATTCCCATGTACATCCTGGCCCGCTTAAACCTCAACGGGCAGGCGATCTCTCTAGCTAATAGCTACAAAGAAGCGAATGTCGGACTGGACAGCGCTCCCTTGAAGGAGAAAATTGCCCAATTTAATGCTGATGGCAGGATCTTCAAGGTTGGTGTGACGTTTCCAGGTGGCACCCATGATCTCTGGATGCGTTACTGGTTAGCTGCTGGCGGCATCGACCCAGATCGAGAGGCCTCAACCATGATCATACCTCCACCCCAGATGGTAGCCAACATGAGAGTGGGAAATATGGAAGCCTTTTGCGTGGGGGAGCCTTGGAATGCGCTGCTCGTCAATCGCAAGCAGGGCTACTCCGCGCTAACAACCGGTGAAATGTGGAAAGACCATCCGGAGAAAGTTTTTGCGATGTCGGCGGAGTGGGCGGATAAGTATCCCAAGGCAACAATGGCGCTTCTAAAGGCGGTGCTGGAAGCTCAGATGTGGTGCGACAAGCCGGAAAACAAAGGGGAGATGGCTAAAATCACAGCTGAGAATAAGTGGATCAAGACTAAGCCGGAAGCAATTGTGAAACGAGCTAAAGGCACCTATGACTACGGCACTGGTCGCGTTGTGCAAAACAGCCCCCACTTGATGAAGTTTTGGCAGGATTATGCTTCCTACCCCTACAAAAGCCACGACACCTGGTTTGTGACTGAGAACATTCGCTGGGGCTATCTTCCTCCACAGACAGATATTAAGAAACTGGTTGATGCCGTCAACCGTGAGGACCTGTGGCGGGAGGCAGCGAAAGCAATTGGTCAAGAGGCAGCAATTCCCAAGAGCACCTCTCGCGGGGTGGAGACGCTTTTCGACGGCGTGAAGTTTGATCCAGACAATCCTACTGGCTACTTGAACAGTCTCAAACTTAAACGAGTCTAATCCTGCTTACTCCTCTGCAACCCAAGTTTGGATGTCAAATCCCTCCCCTACCTAACACGATCCGATCAAAGGAAACCCAGACAGAAAATGGCAACAACCGTAGACCGTAGTACTCAGCGCAATGGTTCTCGAAACAAATTTTCTCTCAAGTTGGGGAAGTGGTTACAGAATCTCACCCCTACTGCTATCATCCTGGCGATTTTGCTACTCGCATGGCAGTTGTTCACAATGAGTCCTGAGGCAAACTTACCGGGACCGATCACAACGGTCACAGAAACCTGGAAATATATTGTTTCCCCTTTCTTTGATAATGGTGGAACCGATAAGGGTCTGTTCTGGCAGATTTTAGCCAGTTTACAGCGCGTTGCAATTGGTTACACTCTAGCCGCTATCACAGGGATTGCCATTGGCATTTTAATTGGGGTCAGTCCCTTTATGTTTCGGGCTCTAGATCCAATATTCCAGGTTCTGCGTACAGTGCCACCGCTAGCCTGGCTGCCCCTTTCCTTGGCAGCGCTGCAAAGCGCTGAGCCTTCCGCTATCTTTGTCATTTACATTACGGCTATCTGGCCAATCATCATTAACACTGCCGTGGGCGTGCAGCAAATTCCTCAGGATTACACCAACGTTGCCAGCGTCCTGCGGCTATCGCGCCAGAAGTACTTCTTGAAGATTCTGCTACCTGCGGCAGTTCCCTATATCTTCACTGGCTTGAAGATCGGTATTGGTCTAGCATGGCTGGCCATTGTGGCAGCAGAAATGCTGATCGGCGGCGTTGGGATTGGTTTCTTTATCTGGGACGCTTGGAACGCTGCGCGGATCAGTGAGATTATCCTAGCGATTCTCTACGTCGGTATTGTCGGTTTACTGCTGGATCGCTTAATAGATATGCTGTCCAAGTTGGTTGTTCCTGGAGAACAAAAACAGGGATAGGAACACCCTACAATCTGGACTGCTCCGGCTAAGACCAATTCTTAGCTCCGTACAAGCTTTTTCTTCATTCTCTCTCCACCTGGATTAACTTATGTCTGCCTTTGTTGAAGTTGACCACATTGACCAGGTTTTCCAGTTGCCTAATGGTGGCAGCTACGTCGCCCTGAGAAATATTGACTTGCAAATCCAAAAAGGAGAGTTTGTCTCTTTAGTTGGACACTCCGGTTGCGGCAAGTCTACCCTGCTGAACATTGTGGCAGGGTTGAACAAACCAACTCAGGGGGGGGTGTTATTGGAAGGACGCCAGGTGAAGAATCCGGGCCCAGACCGGATGATGGTGTTCCAAAACTATTCCCTGCTCCCCTGGTTGACGGTGCGGGAGAATGTGGCCCTGGCTGTCAATGAAGTCATGAGTAACCGGCCTCGGGGTGAGCGACGAGGTATTGTTGAGCATCACATTGACATGGTGGGTTTACGCCCAGCAGCCGATAAGCGGCCAGGCCAGCTTTCGGGAGGGATGAAGCAGCGGGTAGCGATCGCTCGTGCCTTGGCAATTCGGCCAAAATTACTATTATTGGATGAGCCATTTGGGGCGCTAGATGCCCTGACGCGCGGTGGCCTCCAAGAGCAGTTAATGAAAATTTGCGAGGAGAGCCATACCACCTGCTTAATGGTGACCCACGATGTCGATGAAGCCCTACTGCTCTCAGACCGTGTGGTGCTGCTGACTAATGGTCCAGAATCCCATATTGGGCAGATCATCGATGTCGCTATTCCTCGCCCCCGCGAGCGGATGGAAGTGGTTAACCACCCCAACTACTATGGTCTGCGCAGTGAGATTATGTACTTTCTCAACCAGCAGAAGCGGGCCAAGAAACGCAAGCCCCAACAAGCAGCGGCCATCGCCGCGCATGGTCTCGAAAAAGTCAACCTAGAGTTAGGCTTTATTCCCCTCACCGACTGTGCGCCCTTGGTGGTTGCCAAAGAGATGGGTTTTTTTGCTAAGCATGGCCTAGAGCAAGTTACCCTATCGCGGGAACCTAGTTGGAAAGCGATCGCGGACGGCATTGCGACCAAGCGGCTCGATGCCGCTCAGATGGTTGCCGGGTTGCCCCTGGCCTTGACGCTGGGCATGGGTGGCAAACCTCCTGTACCTGTCGTGACAGCGCTGGTTCTGGCCCGTAATGGTAATGCGATCACCTTAGCCAAGCGTTTTCATGACGCAGGGGTACGCACCCCCGCAGACTTTAGAGCTGTGATCATGCAAACGCCAGACAAGGTTCACACCTTGGGTATGGTCCACCCGGCTTCAATGCACAATTTGATGTTGCGCTACTGGTTGGCTGCCGGGGGCATTGATCCGGACCAAGACATTAATCTGACGGTAATACCACCGCCGCAGATGGTGGCTAACTTGCAGTCTGGCAACATTGATGGTTACTGTTCGGGGGAACCTTGGAACTCCCATGCCGTGCAAGAAGGGCTTGGGTTTGTGATTGCCACTGACCTGGAGATCTGGGCTGGGCACCTAGAAAAGGTACTGGGAGTACGAGAAGACTGGGCTAACCAATATCCTGAAACTCACCTAGCGCTGGTCAAAGCACTGTTGGAAGCCTGCGAATACTGCGATGATTATCGCAACCGAGAAACCATCCTAGAACTGCTCTGCCAGCCCCAATACGTGGGTGGCAAACCAGAGTATATCCGTCCCGGCTTTATTGACCCCTACATTCGTGGTACCGGAGCCAAGGCTGAAGTGCTACCTCGGTACAACCAGTTCTATGTAGACAAAACGAACTGTCCTTACCGGGTTGAGGGCCTGTGGATCATGACCCAGTTGGCCCGTTGGGGGATGACCCCTTTCCCCAGGAACTGGATCGACATTTTGGATCGAGTGCGGCGGGTAGATGTGTTCGGTGCCGCCGCTCGCGAGCTGGGCTTACTAGACGTTGAACCAGATCGCGGTCCGATCAAGTTGTTTGACGGCACTGTCTTTGATCCCGATGACCCCGTTCACTATCTCCACAATCTGAAAATAAAACGTGACATCCGAATTGAAGAAGTTTTAATTGACCCAATAGCTGTTTAGGTCAAAACCAGTCATCCCTTTAACTCCCTAAATTATGCAAACGATTAAAAGTACCAGTACTGAAACCAAACCATCTAACCGTGATCCGTTTCTGGTAATTGACAATGTCTCCAAGGCTTATGGTGAGCACACCGTACTAGATGGAATCAGTCTGACGGTCTACGAGGGTGAATTCGTTTGCTTTATTGGTCACTCTGGCTGTGGCAAGTCAACGCTGCTAGATATGGTATCTGGATTTCGCAAGCCCAGTAGCGGTGAGGTGCGCTTAGAAACAAAGCGGATTACTCAACCGGGACCGGATCGGATGGTGGTATTTCAAAACTACTCTCTCCTGCCTTGGATGAGTGCGTTTGACAACATCTATCTGGGAGTCAACTCCGTCTACACCGACAAATCGAAGTCTCAAAAACAGAAGATTGTGCGGGAGCACCTGGAGCTAGTAGGATTGGCCGACGCCGCTAATAAAAAACCTGGGGAACTCTCGGGAGGAATGAAGCAGCGGGTGTCCATTGCCCGCGCCTTGGCTCTGCGGCCTAAGGTTTTAGTGCTAGACGAGCCGTTTGGAGCCTTGGACGCGATTACCAAAGAAGAGTTGCAGGAAGAGCTGCTGAAAATTTGGCGCGAACATCAGGTGACAATCCTAATGATCACCCATGACATTGATGAGGCATTATTCCTCGGCGATCGCCTGGTCATGATGACCAATGGTCCCGCCGCCCAAATTGGGGAAATTCTAGATATCCCTTTCCCACGCCCCCGCGATCGCACCAGTGTCATGGAAGATCCCGAGTACTACCGGATGCGGAATCACGCTTTAGACTATCTGTTCCGCCGCTTTGCCCATGACGATACAGAGTAAGAGTTTAGGCCTTTGCGTAGAGCTACACACATGCTAGCGTTCCGAAGGCTCAGGAGAACCGATGGTAGACACGACTAAAACCCTTTGCCCCTATTGTGGGGTTGGCTGTGGTTTAGAGGTTTCACCTCCCGCAGCATTGGGTAAAAAAACGAATCGGGATAGCCAGGGAAAGCCGATGTGGAAGGTCCAGGGCGATCGCGCTCATCCCTCCAGCCTAGGTAAGGTTTGTGTCAAGGGGGCAACCGTTGCTGAGTCAATCAGCAAAGATCGGTTGCTCTATCCAATGATGCGAGATTCATTAGATCAGCCCTTCCAGCGGGTCAGCTGGGACCAGGCCTTGGAGCACATCGTTAAGCGCATCCAAACAGTACTTCGGACTCAAGGGCCTGACAGCTTGTGTATGTATGGTTCCGGCCAATCCATTACCGAGGACTACTACGTTGCCCAAAAACTACTCAAAGGTTATTTGGGCACGAATAACTTTGATTCCAACTCTCGTTTGTGCATGTCTTCTGCGGTAGCAGGCTACACCCAAAGCCTCGGTTCCGATGGGCCGCCCTGCTGCTATGACGACCTGGAACTTACGGACTGTGCATTCTTAATCGGCACCAATGCTGCTGAGTGCCATCCCATCGTCTTCAACCGCCTGCGACAGCATCACAAAAAACACCACCACGTCAAAATGATTGTGGTTGATCCCCGCCGAACTCAGACGGCGGAGGCAGCGGATTTACATTTAGCGATTCGACCTGGCACAGATATCGATTTAATGAATGGGATGGCCCATTTGCTAATGCGCTGGGGCGAGGTAGACACCGTATTTATTGACGAATCAACCACTAACTTTCCGGCATTTGCCGATATCCTTCAGCACTACCCACCGCAGGTTGTGGCGCAGCGGTGTGGGATTGCGGTGAAAGATTTAGAAACTGCCGCTCGCTACTGGGGTAAATCTGACCGGGTACTCTCTCTGTGGACAATGGGCCTGAACCAGTCTAGTGAAGGGACTGCAAAGGTGCAGACCTTGATCAACCTGCACTTATTAACAGGCCAGATTGGCAAACCAGGAGCTGGCCCTTTTTCCCTGACTGGCCAACCCAATGCGATGGGGGGGCGAGAAGCCGGTGGTTTGTGCCACCTGCTACCCGGTTATCGTTCCGTAAAGAATCCCCACGACCGGGCAGCAGTCGAGCAGTTTTGGAAACTGGAACCGGGCCAAATTTCACCCCATCCTGGTCGGGATGCCTGGAATATCATTCAAGGGCTGGAGGAAGGAGCAGTAGAATTCCTGTGGATTGTTGCCACTAATCCCATTGTTAGCATGCCGGACCTGGAGCGGACGAAAGCAGCCTTGGCGCGATCGCCCTTCACGGTTTACCAAGAAGCCTACTACCCGACCGAAACAGCAGCTTATGCCCACGTACTTCTGCCGGCAACCCAGTGGAGCGAGAAAACAGGCACCATGTCTAACTCTGAGCGCCGGGTAACTCTTTGTTCTGCTTTCCAGTCACCACGGGGTGAGGCTCGGGAGGATTGGGCGATTTTTGCCGAGATTGGTCGCCGTCTGGGGTTCGTCGAACCATTTTCCTTTACCAGCTCAGCAGAAGTGTACGCAGAATTTGTCCAGCTCACCCGCGAGCGCCTCTGCGACATGACGGGTATCAGCCACGAGCGGTTGCTGCAAGAAGGTCCGCTCCAGTGGCCCTGCCGCGACTCTGGCCAATTCAAGTCAGGAGAACCCGCTAGACTTTATACCGATTTGCGCTTTCCCACCCCTGATGGACGTGCCCGGTTTGCCGCCTATCACTCCCGGGGGCTTGCAGAACCCCCAGATGAGCAATATCCGTTTGTCCTGACGACGGGCAGGCTCTACGGCCACTGGCATACCCAAACCCGGACAGGCCGCACAGAGAAAATCCAGAAAATGCACCCGCAACCTTTCCTCGAGATTCATCCGCGCGATGCAAAAATCCTGGACCTGCATCAGGACAGTTGGGTTGAGGTGCGATCGCGGCGGGGCAAAGCCCGTTTCCCCGTGGTGATTACCAAGTCAATTAGCCCCGGCACTGTCTTCGTCCCCTTTCACTGGGGCGAACTCTGGGCAAATCAGGCAGAAGCTAATGCCCTAACCCATCCCGAACGTTGCCCAGTCTCGCTGCAACCAGAATTAAAAGCCTGTGCAGTACAACTTAGTCCTATAGCTGCCGAACCAGACTCTCAGTATCTCCTTCACCCTAATCACTCTCAGGCTTTCTCCCCACCTCTATCTGTTTGAACTAGACTTTGGCTTTAAGACATCATTTCGAGCTGATGTCTCTCCTAGAACACTAGTAGATTTGCAGCGCTAAAACCGCAGTGCTGTGCTGCTGTATCGCTGAATTGTCAGGCTGCAATCAAAGGCTAGTGATGTCATGCCGGCCTGATTCGCTTTAATAAGAAAAACCCACTGCTCCCTGCAATCACTGAAGCAACTAAAATAGCAAGCTTGGCTGTACTCAGGAGTTCACTCTCGCCAAATCCGAGGGTGGCAATGAAGATCGACACGGTGAAGCCAATACCTGCGAGAAAACCAACCCCTATCATATGCTTCCACGTTACGCTTCGTGGTAGGGAGGCGGCGCCCGAGCGAACAACAAGCCAGGCAGCACCAATGATACCGATCGGCTTACCTAGAACTAGCCCCAAAATGATTCCGAACGCAACTGTTGACGTCTCGGCGTTAAAGCTGTCTAGAGAGATCGCAACTCCTGCATTGGCGAGGGCAAAGAGCGGCAGAATCAGAAATGATACCCAGGAATTCAAAGAGTGTTCCAGTTTTTGCAGTGGTGCTTGCACCTGCTCACAGAGTTGCTCTAGTTCAATAACGGCGCATTGTTGCACTTCGTCGGTCAGCATCCGTTTTTGCTTCAATGGACCGCCCTCAATCTGGCTGAGCAGACCGCGCGCTTGCTCTAAAAAGGTGTAGACCTTGGTTCGACTACGGGAGGGAATAGTCCATGCGAGTAGCACACCTGCAATAGTGGCATGAACTCCTGAACGCAGAAAGGCAAGCCAGACAATCAACCCCAGGCTGACGTAGAAGATCACACTGCGGATGCCAAAAATGTTTGCCAGGATAAGGACAGCCAAAATGCCGAAACCAATGCCGAGAGCAACAAAATTGATGCCGCTTGAGTAAAAAACAGCGATTACTAATATCCCGTACAAATCGTCAGCAACTGCCACAGCAGTCAAAAAAACTTTGAGGGTAAACGGAACCTGATTTCCAAGCAGAGTGATAACACCGACTGCAAAGGCAATGTCGGTAGCCATGGGAGTGGCCCAGCCAACTGCCCCCGGCCCACCGAAGTTGAAAGCTGTGTAGATCAAAGCTGGCACTACTGCTCCGCCTAGGGCAGCAACAATTGGCAGTAGGGCAACGCGGAACTGAGATAGCTCACCGACCCGGACTTCTCGCTTAATCTCCAACCCAACCTGAAAGAAAAAGATGGCCATCAGGCCATCATTGATCCAGTGCACAATGGTCTCTTTTAGGACATAAGGACCGACTGAAATTTCAAGGTCAGTATGCAGCGTAGTATCGTACGCTTCTGCCAGGGGAGAGTTGGCCAGTAACAGTGCGGTCAAAGCCGCTAGTAATAGAACAATACTGCCGGAGGCAGAGTGGTTGATAAACGCCTGCATAGGCATCAGCACACGCACAAGCTGGGTGTTGCTCCAGTGGGATGCGGGATAAGTTTTTCGGCGTACCATGGTGCTCCGTTGCCTCAATCAGCAGTTGTCGATGTTCTACCAGACGCTTAACTAAGCTAGACCAAATCAAGTATGAAAAGACTAAGCCCTTGATGCTGGCTAAAGCTAGAGCAAACTTCCAAGTGAAACGATTGAACTCTAACCCCAGCTTTGAAGTTATTCTTGATCCATTAACCCTGATGACTGAAAGTTCAGCGTACACGCCTCACAGTAGCTTACAGCCTCAAGATATCACCGCCTAATACCTGCTTTAGATGGCTTAGACTCAAGTACTTCCCTTACCTATGACTGGTGAAGTCGCTAGTGTCAATCGAAGCAATGAACTCGGTTTTCACAAACTTGAGCTAAAACAACCTAAAAGTCAAGACAAACTCCACTGGAGAGTTAAAGCGATCGCTGGAATGCCGAAGCCTAATCTTCAATTCTTGTTGTCCATAATTCGTAATTTTCCAGCGGGCTGCTTTAATGTATTGTGCGGCGGCAAGCACTGCTATGGTTAAATATGGAAGCTACCGATCAATAGGCTTGCAGCTTGTGATCACTAGTCCTAATTAGTAGTCACGTCGTTTTTAGTAGACATCAATAAATTTGAACAACAGAAGTCTACAAAAGATTATTCAAGAGGAGACTTAATATGCAACGAATTCTTTCTGCCTTAGGGCAGTCATTCCGTAGAGGCGTTTTAATTCTAGGACTGATCAGTTTGATCAGCCTGTCAAGTCTACTTATTCCTATCGCTCAATCAAGTTACACAGCTACAGCCGCTCCTGCTCAAGCTCAGGAAGAAGATATTGATGTGCTTAATTACACTGATGCTCCTGCTAAAAGTCGAGAAGAAGCTTACGAGGAGGCAGCAGAAGCAGCAGAGAGCCCTGACAAGGTGCTAAAGGCTGAGGAAAAAGAAATTAAACAGTTTAAAAGAGCAGAGTCTGGGACTGGTTTGGTTGAAGGAGCACAAAACCTTCTTGACAAGGTTACAGGCAATAGCTAATGTCTATTCTTTACTAACGGGATCCCGAACATCCTACGCTACTCCTAACAAATTTACGCCCCACCTAGCACAGTCTGGGTGGGCTTGTTATTGTGGCTCTAGATCACCTGGCTAAAGGCAAAGTTTCTGCCCACTAACCAGAGAATATCCTCAACTTAGAAAATTAACCCCTCTTTGAGGAACTTCTTGTAAGTTAGAATCATCGGCTTAGATATATCTAGATATAAGTTTGCCTATCCATTGTTATGGTCTCACTTGCCCGTAAAAATCTATTTCAAGATTTGCCTCGCTTTGTAGTCGCTCAAGCGGGCATTATGTTTGCTGTCAGCTTGGTAACAATTCAGACTGGTCTTTTTAGTGGATTTAGCCGCTCTACAAGCCTGTTAGTTGACAACTCCAAAGCTGACATCTGGGTTGCTTCAGAAGATTTACGATTTTTGGACTTGACAGTGCCAATTCCATTACAACGGCGCAACCAGGCTCAACAGGTTCAAGGGGTAGATCGAGCGGAAGCCTTGATTCTTCGAGGTACAGTGTGGCGTAGATCTTCCACCCCCCTGACATCTGTAAGGGTGGTCGGCTTTGACCCAGAGGGGCAACTATTTCAGCCCAAAAAACTTGACCAAGGAACCTTAAGCCAACTAAAACAACCTTATACGGTGATGGTAGACCGGTCAGATTTAGACTCACTGAATGTGAATCGGGTAGGTCAGGTTGCTAAGGTAGGGTCGTTTCAAGCCCGGATCGTCGGGTTAAGTAAAGAAATGCGCTCGATCGTCTCCCCGGCATTTATGTTTACCTCCTTAGAGAATGCTTACGCTTACATCAATTCACCGATCGCTGAGCCACCCCGTAACCCACCAGCCCCAAAGCCCTTAACCTCAACCGATCAGGTTAGCTATATCCTTATCCGGGCTGAACCTGGCCAGGATCTCCAGGCCCTCAAGCGAAGGATCGAGGCGGCACTGCCTGATACGAGAGCTTACACCCGGGGTGAATTTGCTGATTTAAATCAACGTTATTGGCAAAAGAGTACTGGGGTTGGCTTCATTCTGGGGCTAGGGGCTGCAGTTGGGATGATTGTTGGCCTGGTGATTGTTGGGCAGATTCTCTACGCTTCGGTTTCTGACCATCTCAAAGAGTTTGGAACGCTCAAGGCGATGGGTTCCCCTAACTGGTTCATTTATAGTGTGATTATCAGGCAGGCACTTTGGATGGCGGTCTTAGGGTATATACCGGGGATGGCACTTTGTATCGCACTTGGCACTTGGACCTTACAAACCCAGGCAATAGAAATTCTGATTAGCCCAATGCTGGCAACCGGAGTTTTTGGGTTGACAATTGTCATGTGCATTGGGGCAGCTGTGTTTGCTATTCAGAAAGTGACCTATGTCGATCCGGCAATTGTGTTCAAAGCTTGAATTTTTGATTAGATATCCAACGTTTACTTTTAATCTTTGCTCAACCAGTGCCAAATTTGGAAAAGTCCACTCCCGTTGCTAAACCTGACATGGTACCTCTGACTGCCAGCAAAGCTATTATTGCCCGGGGAGTTAAGATGACATTCCAGTCTGGAGCTGAATCTTTTCAGGCTCTCAAAGGCATTGATTTAGAGGTTCTCAGTGGTGACATTGAACTCTTGATGGGTCCTTCTGGCTCCGGCAAAACTACGTTGTTGTCAATTCTGAGTGGTATTTTGACACCGACATCAGGCAGCGTGGAGTTACTGGGAGAAAAAATTACTGGCTTATCTCGGACTAAGCTGGCCAAGTTCCGTCTTAACAATATTGGGTTTATCTTTCAGGACTTCAATTTATTTCCGGCCCTCAGTGCGATCGAGAATATCGAAACAGTTTTAAATCTGAAGGGGATTCGTCGCGGGGAAGCAAAACGTCAAGCCCAGCAGTTACTGGAGCAGGTCGGACTTGGCGATAAAGCAAAAAGTTTACCTCGGCAGCTATCAGGTGGGCAGAAGCAGCGCGTCGCGATCGCCCGTGCCTTGGCCGGCAATCCTAAGCTGATCATGGCGGATGAACCCACAGCATCTTTAGACTCTCAAGGCGGACACGCCGTAATTGAATTGCTGCGTAAGCTTGCCAAGGAAGAAGGCTGTACCGTCTTAATGGTCACCCATGACCCCCGAATTCTGGATGTGGCGGATCAAGTCCTCTACTTGGAAGACGGTCTGATTTCTCCCTACGTCCCAGCTAGAGTGCCTTCGGTTCCCTAATGGCTGATTTGATCAAAGCTTTTGTGACAGGTGGCACCGGGTTTGTCGGGGCCAATCTGGTACGGTTGCTGTTGGAGCAAGGGTATGCTGTGCGGGCTTTAGTCCGACCCAGCAGCTCTCTGGCCAACCTGCAAGGGTTGGCGGTGGAAATTGTGAGGGGAGACTTGGGCGATCCAGATCTGGAAAGGTACTTACAGGGATGCCAAGTCCTGTTCCATGTTGCTGCCCACTACACCCTTTGGCGCCGCGATCGCGATGCTCTCTACCGCAGTAATGTGTTGGGCACCCGGAATATCCTAGCGGCAGCCCAGCAAGCCGGGATTAAGCGCACAGTTTATACCAGTTCCGTGGCGGCGATTGGGGTTTCCCCTGCTGGCAACCCAGCGGATGAGACCTATCAAAGCCCCCTGGAAAAACTGGTGGGTGACTACAAAAAATCGAAGTTCCTGGCGGAGCAAGAAGCTCAGCGGGCAGCGCAAGCGGGTCAAGATGTCGTGATTGTCAACCCCAGCACGCCAATTGGGGCCTGGGACGCTAAGCCGACGCCAACCGGGGATATAATTTTGCGATTTTTACGGCGGCAGATGCCTGCTTACTTAGATACTGGCCTCAATTTGATTCACGTCCAGGACGTGGCGCAGGGGCACCTGCTGGCGTTGCAGCGGGGGCGAACTGGCGATCGCTATATTCTAGGCCATCAAAACTGGACCTTGAAAGCAATGCTGCAGCAACTGGCCGGCTTAACGAATTTGCCCGCGCCCAAAGTAACGGTGCCAGCCTGGATTCCGCTGACCGCTGCCTGGGTTGATGAGTGCCTGCTCGCGCCGCTGGGTAAACCGCCATCCGTGCCGCTAGCCGGTGTGCAAATGGCAAAGCAACGGATGTACTACGATGCTGCTAAAGCTGTGCGAGAGTTGGGCCTGCCGCAAACGCCAATCCAAACAGCCTTAAAAGATGCTGTAGAATGGTTCACCACTCACGGATATGTCAACACGACGAAACTACGATGACAGATTCAGGGGCAATCTGGTTGCAAGAACGAACAGCTCTGGGGAGCCTCTCCACGGAAGTGTTGTCAGCGATCACTCAAGTGCTGGAAGAACGGGTTATTCCAGCTAAACAGCAACTTGTGCTGGAAGGCACAACCCCAGAAGCCCTCTACATCCTCAAGCAAGGGCGACTGGAGAGCTATCAGACTGAGCAGGAGAGTAAAGTTAATGCCAGCAGTCTATTGCCA
>CADCWO010000248.1:0-326 GCA_902806435.1 uncultured Synechococcales cyanobacterium
TAACCGATTGGGATCAGTGGGAAGGAACTCTAGAGGGTATCCCCTTTGGTTCTGGGACGCTAAGGAGGCAGTTGTCTGAGTAGCATTCTCTTGCGGATTCAGCAGCTCATAGGTGGGGATGTCTGCAGCAGCCTGGTTAGTTGATGAACCATCAGGGGCTGGAGAGGGATAATCAGCAGCCTGGTCGGAGGTTGAGCTATCAGAGCCGGTTGGTGGATAAGCGGAAGTCTGGTCAATTGATGTAGTATCTCCAGAGCCTGTTACCGGATAAGAGGAAGTTTGGTTGGTCTGGGTATAGGATGCTGGCTGAGCTTGAGAGCTAGAAG
>CADCWO010000248.1:336-7193 GCA_902806435.1 uncultured Synechococcales cyanobacterium
CCTTTGTGCGCAAAGGAATGGCCCCTTATGGCAGCAGCTAACCATTGTTGAATCGGGTCTACCGCTGGCTCCACTTTTACCGTAGCTGAAGACTTAGTGATCACAGAGGCAGCTGGCTGAGTAGGTGAAGGACGCGCGGCAAAGGAGGAGATGGGCCTGGTAATTGGTCTGGACGGTGGAGAGGGAGCTACTGAGCGGCTAACATACAGCGGGCGAGGTGGGGGAGGAGCTACAGCAGCCCTGGGCCGAGGCGGGATGACGATGGGTTCAGGCGCATCTGATACAGGCTTGAGCTGTTTAGTTGCTACAGGCTTACCCTGTGGAGGCTGAGCCGTTGATTGTGGCAGAGGGTCTGACACTAGTTTTTCGCGCTTGAGTTCCTCGTTCTCGCTCTGAAGCTGCTTAAGGCGCTCCTCAACCTCTTGATTGGTTGACAGGGGGTCCATCGCCGTCAGGGTGCCTGGCGACTGCTGGGCAGAAGACCCTCCCCACAACCCGAACAGCGAGAACAACACGTAAAGAAGTGCCATGACTGTGCCCCCGGCGACGATCATCCGGGGGGTGGGCCGCATCCACCAGGGGCGCTCTTGCTGAACCTGTTCTGGGGTCACACGGTCATCTTCATCAAGCAGCGGCAGGGGTGCAGCAGTTTTGGCCTCAGCTGGCTGCTGCACCTCTGGGACTTCTTGCTCCTGCCAGCCGCCATAGTTGGCAAGCTCATGGTCTTGGTTTTGGGCCTCTGTTTGAGGCTGAACTTGTGGGTGAAGGGTAACGGGCATACTACTTCCTTTTAATCCTTTCGATGTCATAGATTTCCAGGCCGTTGGCTCTTAGCTCATAAGCCGCCCGCTGCAATGAATCGGCATCATCACTTAAGGGCTCCTCTGTTTTCACAACTGGGCGCAGGCGCAGCAAAAAGGCAGCTTTATCAACCAACTTGCCTTGGGGGCTACTGGGGCCGTATTCAACCCATTCCCCATAAAGTTCGACTTCAAAGCTGTTGTTGATGGGTTTACCTGTTCTGGGGTCCAGGGCCAGCCTGGGCATCGTTTGTAGCTTCGGGTAGTAGACACGCGTGGCACCAGAAGCCAGGAAGTTGCCAGGCAGCAGATCATCGCGCGCTTGAAACATCTGATACCAGAGCTGCCGAGTATCGTGGGTCATCAAGGTGCTGGCATAGATCAGCCGCAGGGGAAAGACCTTGGAGCCAATTCTTTTGCCCTGATCTTTCTCTCCATTCGGCAGCTTGGGCACCCAGTTAAAGGTGAGGTCGCCCCACAGCTTCACCGTTTCTTCAACCGTGACAGGAGTCCGAACGTAGGTATCCACTGGTTCAGCCTGAATCGAGCGGCCATGGATCGTCTGCACTAACACCCGGTTGTGGCCAGTGCGGATGCTGGCCAGCTGCCCCCCCAGGTAAAACAGGTACAACAGCGTAAAAGTGGAGAGGCCCAAGGGCAAGAGCTTCAGTAGTGCTAAGACAGAAGGACTAGACCACCATCCAGGACTGGCGTCTTCTTCACCTAATCCCTCTAAGGAATCTAAATCCTCTGGCTCTTGGTCTGGAGAGTCTGAAAGATCCGAATCTCGGTCAATACCTTCCTGCTGGGGATTTACGGATTTAATTGTCTTAAGAGTCATCATTAAACTCAACGAACAACAGCAATTAGCTAGGCAGATTGAAGTAAAGCTGTTTGAGGGGGCACCTTTGGCTTGACACCGGAAAGATCATTGCCAGAGGTAAGGGCGGGGATATATTGCTTGCGGAACTCCGATATCGCTTTTAAGGGGTCATCAGGATAGGCGGCAAAGAACAAGTCCTTAGCCGCTTGTTCGTCAGTGTTATTGGCCAGCAAGCACAGGAGTAATTCAGAGGGGTAGTAGTAAAGGTCAACGTGTCGCTCACCTTCCTTGAAGCACCAGGAGGAACGCAGTTCACTCTTGTTCGGCGCACACGATAGCGACCCATACTTCTCAATCACATCCCGCCGAAACTTGAGCATGTCCACAAAGTCATCCACAGCCCCAGCCACGATATTGCCCAGCAACACCTTTGTCACGGTGTCTCTGATCTTGTCTCCACCCGCAGATTGGTAGATGGTGCCAGGGGTCTGGCCTGTGATCACCACCCGCACTCCCCACTTCAAGCCGTTGGCACAAAGCTGGGCCACAATCTGAGCAATGGCATCAAATTCAAACAAGATCGGGCACTCATCCAGGATGAGCAAACAGGCGGGCTGGGATAGCGCCCGCTGCAATAGGGCAGAATACCCAGCCAGGGCATAGACAGCAGCTTGATAGTTGTCGGAGATCCCTTTGAGGGCAAACACTAGGAGGCTAACTTCTGGGTCAAAGGTTGAGGGGTTGGAGATGCTTTCCCCTAGCCGCGTATTCAGGAGGCCGCGCAAACGACCCAGGATAAAGGGTCCTGCCTCCAAATCCGCTTGGGAGATGGAGTCATGATTGTCACTCTTATAGTTCTTAAACCATTGAGCAAAATGCTGCTCAAAGTCTTTGAGGGTTGGCTCTCTCTCATGTTCTGGAGTGCCATGCCCGGCGGCAATGGAGGCAGCATAACGCTCCTTGATGGAGTGATCTTGATGGAAACTCTTCAAGCACCCGGAAAGTAGATCCTGAGCTGACTGCTTGAAGATTTGCTCATGCATTGATTCTGGTTTAGAAAGTTCCCCCATCACCAGCACCATCAACCCGCGTAGCTGAAAGTCGATCAGGCCGGCCATCCGTTTAGCTGCCTCTGGCACATAGCGCAGGTCTGCTAGCTGCATGAAATTGATGAAGCACTGGTCAATGTTGTTGTACCCAGTAGCGCCGCCCAGCGCCCGCAG
This sequence comes from uncultured Synechococcales cyanobacterium, assembly GCA_902806435.1. Classification (GTDB taxonomy): domain Bacteria; phylum Cyanobacteriota; class Cyanobacteriia; order Thermosynechococcales; family Thermosynechococcaceae; genus CADCWO01. Next base: position 3,183 of record CADCWO010000248.1, read on the forward strand.
GCTATTGGTCAAGTCTGTGAAGGTGCTAGCTCCTGTTGTTTCTTTGGGATAGTCAAAGGCAACCACGGGTATCCCCCGAATAAAGGCGTTGAAAATGATGTCGCCTAAGATGATCGATTTGCCGGCCCGGGTCGTGGCAAATATCGCCAGGTGCGATAGCTGCGTAAACAGGTCAATCAAGAAAGCAACCCCTCCTTCACGCGTCAGGAAGAATAGCCCTTGCTTGTCTAAGCTCAGGGGCGAAACCAGCGGCAACAACCCGGGCAACTCGTGGGAGTAATAATCGTGCAGACGACGGTGAGGCTTGCTGAGCAGGCGATGACGGGCAAAGGGCAGTGATTGATACCAGCCATACTCTGCCCCATGAAGTGTTAGCTCTGTGTTGGGAGTCGCAATCAGGGACACTAGCGTGTCAAAGTCATCCTGCAAGGCCGTGGGATTGTTGCGGTATAGCCAGATCACTGTGGCTGTTTCAAAGATCTTGCTGCCGTTGTAGAGGTTCTGCAAGCCCTCTATCGCATCACCCAAGCGCTCCTCAGCCGTGATGTCAACGGTGTTGCGACGCTCTGCATCATTAACCAGGCGCTTGGAGTTCCTGACCTGGCGGCCCAGGTCAAACTTTTGTGCTTCTTGAAAGGAGAGCTGGATCTGGGTGACGATTTTGTAGTCTTTGAGCGCTACTAGAGTGACCGGGTTCCACAGGTAGCGGATCATGCCCCGGTCTGTCCCACCATCGACGGGATAAAGATCAACCTTGCCAATCTGCAAGAAGGAGGCATATTTGCGCTTTACCGGCAGATACACCCATTCATGGCCTGTTTTTGGTGTTGGATCAACCCCTTTTTCTGGTTGAAATAACTGGGCCAGAACATGATGACGGCAGCGAGTTTCAACTTGAACATCTTTGCGAGTGAGCACAAAAACTTGATTAGGAGCTGGGGCAGCTAGGTTATGTAGCTCGTGATAGTCCGTTGTCCACAGCTCCTCAAAAGATAATGGACGAGCATTGAGCTGCATCGTGTCGTTGAATAGATTATGTGAATTTCGCTGCTGTTTATAGGCATGGATGAACAGCTTGTAGCGCTGCCGCTGATTTTGTTTATCCTGGTGGTCGGTTTGGTTGACTAGATCCACTAAGGGGCTGAGACGCTCTGTAACTATCCCGTCGAGGAAGCCCATCACATGATCCAGAGGACTGGTCTTGTGGCGATCATTAGCTGAGGCAATTTGATAGCGCACCAAGATCTTGGTCCGCTTTGCTTGCAGTGCCCCCCGATTGCGTAAATCGCGGATTTTTGCTTTTTGGCTATAGATCAAGGACTTAGCCAGCGGGTTAGGGGTTTGCTCAAGCTGGCGGTCTAGGTGCCGTTGATAGTCAAAATCATCTGAGGTTGAGGCATGCTCAAACGTGACAATGACATTGCGCGTCAGCCTGCGGAAGGTGAGGGCTTGCGCATCCAGGGCTTCTCTTGCCTCTGCTTCTAAGAGCATCGGGTCATAGCCCCACACCTCCCAGACAAACTCGAACGCAAACTGGCGGCGCACACCAGCCGTATCTCGACGTGGATGCAGCACATAGAAGCCGATTTCAGGCTGAGCGATGGTGGCTTTGCCATAGCCTACCAGGTCAAATTCAGCTTCTACAGGCCACAGTTTTGTCCGCTTACCTTTGCTGTTTGAGAAGTGCCGTCGCATGTGTTGCGGCATGGGTAATCCTGGTAAATGCTGCCAATCCACATCAGGGGCAAACCGGAACAGCTGCCGCGGCAGATAAAACCGTTCATAGAAGCGCCACGGCTTTTTGCCGGTCAAGAGGAAGAACGAGATCGCGAACCCGAAGCTCCAGAACAGCGCTTGCTTGCTTGACACAGCCCCCATCATCCAGAGGAAGCCAATCGCAATGGCAAAGCACAAGACTGGCTTGACGAAGGAGTAGGGGAAGGGACCAACCCCCATCGACTGCCCCGTGAGCTGATTGTTCCTCCTGGCTTCAGCGTGTTGAGTCATTGCTTACACACCCATAATCAACTTGATGCCAATCCGGCTAATCACCGTCCCAGCCAGCACGAGGCCTAAGGGAGTGAATGCCTTGCCCAGGTCAGACCCCCGGGCTTGGTTATCAAACAGGCCCCACAAGGAGGTGCCAATCACCAGCAACGCAATAATCGCCGCGAAGGTGACAAACACCTGGCAGATGTTTTCGCCGATTTCGCCGGTTGATCCTACTTGTGCCGAGCTTTGGAACACAGTCAGCAGTGCATCAGCAATCGGACCCAGGATAGTGTTAGAAGCAGCACAGCCACTGGCACCTGTACCTCCCGCAACGGCTGGGCTGATCACACTAAACCCAGCAATGATGGTGTAGATAACCCAGATGATGCGTTCTGTTTTCTGGTTGATTAAGCTTGGGATCCAGACATACTTGCTGCTGTTGTTGTTCAGCCAAATCGTGGCTGAGACAAAGCAAAGTGCCACACTGATCACCTCTAACAGGAAGTAGTCTTTGATCAAGAACGCTGTAATTGCAAGCGAAACCATCAGAGCCGGAAAGATGGGCGGCAGGTATCGCCGCAGGTGATCTCGCCAATCTTTGTTCCTGCGGGCTCGAAGTTGAAGGGAGTAGGCCCCCTTGTATTGCATGTTGTTAAAGGAAGTTCTAGTCATGGTGCTTTAGCCTTGGAATGAGTGGAGTAATGACGGCTACAGCCGTAGGATGTGATACAGCTGGATGATGAGGGCTGTAAGTTGTGCGCAGTGCAGGAGCTGTTCTGGGTCAGCTCAGTTCCACCACTAGAGGATGGTCAGGCACACTCAAGTCAATGTTTTTCGGGTTGCTGTAGCTGTTAGTTGCCTCTGTTGAGTTCAGCGGTAGGTAGGTCTTGGCGCTACTGAACGGCTGGTTGAGTGTTAGGGTCACTCGCTGGTCGGGGTTATTCCCAGCCTCCTCGTCTTGCCACAAGATCAAATTGAACTTGCCATTGCTCTTTTGCAGGAGGGTGTGGTTCACCCCTGTCATGTCACCACTGAGCTTGTAGTCCAGCTTGCCTGGGGTGAAGTTACTCGCTCCCGGTTCTTCTACCAGCTCGATCAGATTCTTCAGAGCGTTGAAGGCAGGTTGGGGTGCCCCGTCATAGTTGAGGATGCCCCAGTCACTCTCGTAGCTGTTGTCCTGCTTTTCCTTGGCAAGCTCATACAGAAAGCTGCGCTCAATGCCCCGGTTGAAATTCTCCAGGTAGAGCCGCGGCACATACTTTGCCTCTACTTGCTGGGAGACAGCCGCATTCGACCAACCTGTTTCTGTCAGCACAAGCGGTTTATTCCCTGTCAGTTCTTTGAGCTGAGGCATCACATACTCACTCATCCCCCAACCTGGTTTGTGTCCTCCGTTGTAGGTGTGAATGTTGCCTTTGTCAAAGGCATCTAGAGGTTTTAGTTGGTCCGCGTTGCCTGGACCGGCTAAAGAGGGAGCCAACACTGCAATGTCTGCTGTTGCTGGGTCACTGTTGATTGCCTTGTACAAGTCGTTTTGGTAGTGACGCAGACCCTGGGGGAAGGACTGCCCGTTGTAGGTGGCTTGCGGGTTGATGTCCCACTCGTTAGGCCCTTCAACTGCTTCGATGGCGTTAGGGATGGCCTTGGCAATGGTCACCGCGTCTTGCGGCTGGGTCCCATCACGCGGGTCCATCACCAGGGTGGACTTGATGCCGATAGTGGCTAGCTCATTTAACTTGTCAAAGAAGGCTGGGTCTTTGCCGCCATCACGAATATGATGCACTCCCAACTCCTGGAGGCGCGGCTTAATCACGGTGTCAAAGTTGCCATAAGGTCCACCTGTGTAGTTCAGATGGGTAGCGACTCCAATGCTATCGACAAAGGCATGAGCACTCCTGGCTTGTTCTGCGGTGTTCGAGCTGGAAGTTAGCGGCTTGGCATCAGACACAGTTTTAGCAGGTGCTTGCTTGATGTCTGGGGCAGAGCTGGTATCAGATACTTGATGTGCTGTAGTCTCTC
>CADCWO010000249.1 GCA_902806435.1 uncultured Synechococcales cyanobacterium
CGGAGGACCCAGAGTTTGAGACCTTCTACACCAAGAACATCCTGCTGAACGAGGGCATCCGTGCTTGGATGGCTCCTCAGGATCAGCCCCATGAACACTTTGTCTTCCCTGAAGAGGTATTACCACGGGGTAATGCTCTGTAAAAGGTGCTTAAATATTTTGATTTACCCCTGCCTTGACGCAGGGGTTTTTTGATGTGTTATATTGAGCTAAGTGCAAGGCACTATTATTCCCTTCAAGAATAAAACCGTTCAGGAATCAGGAGGTGATGCCCATGCAAGATAGTAGTATACGCCTGGGTCATCAGATTGAAGTTAGCCGGCTGAGCGCCGGGGCTGTTCTCTAAGAGTTAGCTTGGTTTACTGGGTTAACGGCGGGGTTCCTCCCGGCAGTCTGGTTTCTATCTGAAGATCCGCTACACCGCTCCTAGCACAAAAGGTTGGATAGCTTAGCTAATCCTCCTTCCGCTAGGAGCGGATAGTTTTTTAAAGCTAGGTCAGTGATCGATTCTATAAACCCCATCAGCTAACCGGGGTATAATATGTACCAAGTAATTATTCAAGCTCCTAGGTATCAAGCTAGCTGTGGAACTTTCATGTAAAAGCGAATATGCGCTGCTAGCTCTCCTGGAGCTGGCAGCTTGCCATAGTAAAGGAGAGCCACTGCAAATTCGCGAAATTGCTGCCCGGCAAAATATTCCTGACCGGTATTTGGAGCAACTACTCGCTAATCTGCGGCGGTATGGCTTAGTTCGTAGTCAACGCGGTGCAAAGGGAGGTTATCTGTTAGCGCGAGAACCGTGGAAGATTAGTCTTTCAGAGATCTTTGACTGTATTGAAGGACCTAACCCACCAGTTGCTGAGACTGGATGTACAACAGAGACAGTCGAAAAAGCGACTATTTTGGAAGCTTGGCAGGAAGCCCAGCAAGCTGCTAAATCTGTTCTACAAAACTATACACTTCAAAATCTATGTGAGCGGCGAGACGCCAAGCAGCAGTTGGACATTATGTATTACATCTGAGTTTAATTAGCGAAGCTACTGGTACTTAGTATTCATACTTATCGAGGTTCAATCCCTAAGCCATGCAAATTGCTCATGACATAACGGAACTTATTGGTCGTACTCCCCTTGTCCAGTTAAATCGCATTCCGCAGAGTGAAGGATGCGGGGCGCGCATTATTGTCAAACTTGAGAGTATGAATCCTGCCGCTTCTGTTAAAGACCGGATTGGCATTCATATGATCAATAAAGCGGAGCAGGAGGGGTTGATTACGCCAGGTAAAACCATCTTGGTCGAGCCAACCTCTGGAAACACCGGTATCGCCTTAGCGATGGTTGCTGCCGCCAAAGGATACCGCTTAGTTCTAACGATGCCAGAGACCATGAGTGCTGAGCGACGGGCTATGCTGCGGGCCTATGGCGCTGATTTGGAGCTGACCCCTGGTATTGAGGGGATGAGTGGCTGCATCCAGCGGGCACAGCGAATTGTGGAGTCAACTCCTAATGCCTTCATGCTGCAGCAGTTTCGCAATCCTGCCAACCCGCAGATCCACCGGGAAACAACAGCGGAAGAAATTTGGGCGGATACGGATGGTGAAGTTGATATTTTGATAGCTGGAATCGGCACTGGTGGTACGCTCACCGGGGTGGCCGAAGTGATAAAACAACGCAAATCTAGCTTTAAGGCGATCGCGGTAGAACCTACATCGAGCCCTGTACTTTCAGGCGGCCAACCAGGGCCGCACAAAATTCAAGGTATTGGTGCCGGGTTTATTCCTCCGGTTCTTCGAGTTGATTTGATTGATGAGGTAATTGCAGTTACAGATGAGCAAGCAATCGATTATGGTCGTCGGCTTGCCCGTGATGAAGGGCTACTTTCAGGTATTTCATCAGGCGCAGCGTTGTACGCCGCAATTAAAGTCGGGAAGCGTCCAGAAAATAAAGGAAAGCTGATCGTAATGGTGCAACCTAGCTTTGGAGAGCGCTATCTCAGTACGCCGTTATTTCAAGAGCCAGAACTGGCTGTCTCAACAGTCTAAATGGCTTCAACAGGCACCTGACTCAGGTTGAACACTTCAAAGCCATTCCTATCCCTGCCAATCCTTACTTTGCTTCAATTTTAAGGTCAAGTTGTAGGTACCGGTAAGCAAATTTGCGAGCCGAGGCTATCTAATAAGTAGCTTCGAGCTCGCAGATTTAATAGATGTTACTCTTAGCGACAACTTACCAGTCAAGATGAGGAACCGGTAGTGCAAAACTAAGTTATTTCATAAGGATGCGGAGAAGGTAATTGCATCCGCTTGCAGTTAGAGCCTGAGAACTAACTGAACATAGTTTTTAAGCAAAAAGCGGCTTCAGGCCCTACTATTCCTATCGATTAACCTATAGATTAGCTTCTGCCGCCTAAAACCCGTTGCTTTAGTGATTGATATTCTTGAGCTAGCTCCTGCCGTCTTTCTGCAAAAAGCAGGTAGCGATAAACAAACCATGAGGCGTAACCAAAGCCAACTAGCTCAAAGGTTGGCGCAAATAAAGGAATAGCATTGATCATGCGTAAAAGAGCGACAGTCAAAACTACGAAAGGAACTGCTGCCAAGGCAATTGCAGCTGTAGTAATCGGCTTCTTGTACTCTTGATAAACTTCGCCAAAACGCTCTGGCAAGGCAGTTAGCAGCCAAGAAATTTGATCTTTAGCTTCTTGCCATTGACCGTCGTTAGGCTGATCAGCAGGTGGCAGCTTAGAAAGTGTACCAGGCTGATCAAGGGTGACATTCATTTCAGCATTTCCAACTGATGTATCAATCTCAAGTTCAGCAGCCTCTTGTGCTTCCGCAAGTTCAGCAGAGGTGATTTCAGGAGAGTCTGTCGGTCTTACGTCAGGGTTCATAACAATATCCACAAAAAGACAACTTAGGCAGCGTTAAGGTAGTTTTAGAATATAAATCTACTATTGTCTAGGCTGCAGTGATGGTAGTCGAAACTAGGCTAGTAAAACATCCTTCTTCTGGCAGCTAGTCTAGATAAAATCACTCAGCGGCTATTAGGTAATAGGCTAGTAACTTAGACAAAGTAGCAGTCAGCTTTAAGCGGTAAACCACTTTAGCAGCTGGACAAAGACCTTACTAATCCACCATTTTTCTGATTTTAGCGATCCCCTACCTATTGGCTACCGTCAATAGGTAGAGAATTCTGCTTTCAGGTGTGCTAGAGCTTAATTACCGCCTAATGCGCTGCTACTGGAAGCTGCTCACTTGCAGATTTCACCTGGTTAAGTAGCGTTTGAAGAGCTTCACCTTCAACAACCTCTGTCTCCAAAAGTTTGGTTGTAATTGTTTCCAGCAAATCTCGATTTCGCTTCAAAATATCTAAAGCTTGTTGGTGAGCAGTTTCAACAATTTCTTTGATTTCTTGATCAATAGCTTCCGCAGTTGTCTCACTAACGGTGCGACGTTGAGTGGACATACCATTACCTAGAAACGTCGTTTGCTGTTGCTCGTAAGCCTGCGGCCCCAAAACCTTGCTCATCCCGTAGGTCATTACCATACGTTCTGCTAGATCAGTTGCTCGTTGCAAGTCATTCGAGGCACCGGTTGTAATGCTGCCAAACACTACTTCCTCTGCCGAGCGCCCACCCAGCATCGTGGCAATTTGACCACGAAGTTCGGCCTCATCTAACAGGAAACGATCTTCTGTGGGTGACTGGAGCGTATAACCAAGAGCTGCCATTCCCCGTGGCACAATTGAGATTTTTTCTACGCGATTGCTACCCGGTATCAATGCCCCAACCAAGGCATGGCCTACTTCATGGTAGGCAACAATTTTTTTCTCTTTTTCGTTGAGAACCCGGCTTTTCTTTTCTAATCCGGCAACAACTCGCTCAATCGCCTCGGCAAAGTCTTCCTGGGCAACGGCCAGCCGCTGGTTTCGAGCAGCTAATAGTGCAGCCTCGTTGACAAGATTTGCTAAGTCAGCACCAGCAAAGCCTGGGGTGCGAGTAGCGATCGCTTTTAAATCAACATCATCACCTAACTTGACCTTCTGGGAATGGATTTGCAGAATTTCCTTCCTTCCGGCTAAATCAGGACGATCTACCAGTACTTGCCGATCAAACCGTCCAGGACGGAGTAAGGCTTGGTCTAGCGTTTCTGGACGATTGGTTGCGGCCAGGACGATCACCGTTGCGCCACTGGCATCAAACCCATCCATCTCTGTCAATAACTGGTTCAAAGTTTGTTCGCGCTCATCGTTACCACCGTAGAAGCCACCACTAGAGCGAGACTTACCAATCGCATCGAGTTCATCGATAAACACAATACAAGGGGCTTGCTTTTTGGCTTGTTCAAATAGGTCACGCACCCGTGAGGAGCCAACTCCGACAAACATTTCGACAAACTCAGAACCAGAGATGCTAAAGAAAGGAACACCAGCTTCTCCAGCAACAGCTTTCGCCATCAGAGTTTTACCTGTGCCGGGAGGACCAACGAGTAGTACACCTTTAGGTATCCGGGCTCCAATTTGGGTAAACCGAGCTGGGTTTTTCAGAAACTCTACCACTTCTACTAACTCAGTTTTCGCTTCTTCGACACCGGCAACATCCTTGAAGGTAGTTTTGGTCGCTTCCCCTTCGACGTAAACTTTTGCCTTACTTTTACCAATCGAAAGTACGCCTTGACCCCCACCGGCGTTCCGGCCAATGAAGAACTGCCAGATGGCGACAAAGATTAGAGGTGGGATGACCCAACTCAGCAAGCTGTTAAACCATCCATTCTTAGCAGGGGGAGCTGCCGCAAACTCAACCCCCTTTTCCTCGAGTAACTTTGGTAACTCCAGGTCAAAAATGGGTGTGGTCGCAAAGACTTGGCTGGGTTGATTACTATCAGGCTCAGATTTGAGCTGGTAGCGAATCTCATTTTGACCGATGGAAACTCCTCTAACTTCTCCAGTGTCGACTTGATGAATGAACAAGCTATAGGGTACGCGGGGAATCTGAGGACCGAACAACCCAGGCAAAAACAAATTTACTAACAAAAATAAACTTGACACTAATAGCAAAATATTAGTGATTTGGCGAGAGCGCGGCGGTCTAGGTTGGTCTTTAATAGCCATTTATGATTAGCACTCCTTGGGAGGTAGCGTAAAATTATTTTCTGCAAATACCACCGCACAGGTTGGGCCAGGGTGGTAACGGGGTAAATAGTGACTGCTTTAATCACTCAAAACTTCGTTTAGGCCGAGTTAAGGTCTATTGGTTGATCCTGTAACAAGCCCACCAATCTTAGTCAGAATCACTAGTTGAAAGATGACGCGGAGCAAAATGGAAGTGGTAGTCATCTTTCTGGCAGGTCGAAGTACATTAGGCAACTATACGTCATGGTCATCATGAAAAATCTTGCCATCTATTGTTAACAAACGTAACAATTTTGCTTTAACTTATGCAATGTACTTTTAGACTAGTCCGCTAGGTAGAGCGTAAAGTGGATAGCTTAGCAGCAAGGTCTAAAGACAAGAAACAACTCTCACTACTATTAACTGGATTCAGTAGCTAGAGAAGTCTTAAAGCTCTCACAAAACTATAAGCTGTGATGCAAAAGAAGTAAGTCAGATTCAATTTCGCGTGGATATAACAACCAAGCGCGTTGAAACGGTTGAGCTAGCGTTTGAACTAAAGGAGACACTTCACTAATTTCTTGCAGTCCTGCGGGCGTCTGCAATTCAATACCGTGTTGGTAAAGGGTATAGCCGCGGCTTAAAGCTACCCGCAACCCAGTATAATAAGCCGCGGCGAAGCCTGCCTGCTCTAGTAACTGCTGTGTTTGTTGTTGTAAAATCTCTCGCTTTACGTTGTCGAGAGTAGTCACATCAAGTGCCTTTAAAAGATCCCGGTCTAGAAAGCGACGGCAAAGGTCCGCTAGAACTGGATCACCGCTTTCGCGCCAGCGCTGAATGTGGTAACTAAACACACCATCATCTGCTGCTAAGTACTGAGCTAGCGGTAACTGGTTACAAGGTTGTGTCAACCAGGCACGAACAGTGGCATCTGCTTCCAGGTGACTCAGTTGGGTTTTAGCACGGATCAAGGCCTGTTCTAAAACCCAGGAAGCAGCGATATTTTTGGGATGATTATAGACTTGGGCATACATGAAGTAGCGCACAACCAGGTAGTGCTCAATCGCGGCTAGACCTTTGCGGGCAACCACCAATTTCTGGCTCTGGGGCTCGTAGTTGAGAGCCATCAGGATCCGGTCCAAGTCGAGTTTGCCGTAGGATGCCCCAGTGAAATAGCTATCGCGCATCAGATAATCTAGGCGATCGCAATCTAGTTGACTTGAAATCAACTGGCAAACTAACGGCACTGGATATTTTTTAAGATAAACCTGTTGTAAATCCGCCGCTAAATTGGGATGAAACTGATCCAGGCGTTGACGTACTGGTTGAGACTCGCTGAGGATACGCCGGGTCCAAAGTTCGTGGTTACCCCCAAAAATATCTTCCCCTGTATGGCTAAAGGGACCGTGGCCCAGGTCATGGAGCAGGGCTGCACACAGTACTAGGGGCCGCTGTGGTTGCAATTCTGGGTGAGCTTTAGCTAAACGATCAAAGATCTGCCGGGTGACAGCCATGGCTCCTAGAGAGTGCGTAAAACGCGAACCCTCAGCCCCATGAAAAGTTAAACTCGCTGTGCCCAGCTGCCGGATGCGGCGCAAGCGTTGAAAGGCAGGTGTGTCAATTAAGGCAATCAGTAAAGCTTCCGCTGGATCACTTCCCTCTAGCGTAATTGCCCCATGCAACGGATCATGGTAAGTCCGGCTAGGAAACACCAGCTAGCACCGGATTAGTAACCAATAGCTTAACTGCTGCTTGATATTGCGGGTCTGTGTCAGTACCGACCTGTTGCCGCGACTCAATATTTGCCGACACGACATGATCCGGAATAATCCCAGTTTTATTGATATCGTGATGATTTGGTGTTTCGTACTTGGCGATCGTCACCGCCAAGCCGGAACCATCGGACAGGTTGAACAACGACTGAATTAGTCCCTTGCCAAAGGTACGCTCACCGATCAGCTTTGCCCGCTGGTTATCTTGAAGGGCTCCAGCGAGGATTTCACTAGCACTAGCTGTTCCTTGATTCACTAAAACGACTAGAGGATCATGAGTCAGTGCCTGCCCATCTGCAGTAAAGTCGCCCAGAACCCCATAGCGATTAACAGTGTAGACAACGGTACCGTGATCTAACCAGAGGTTAGCTATCTCAATTCCTGCCTGTAGTAGTCCTCCAGGGTTACTGCGTAGATCCAAAACATACCCATTGGCTCCCTGCTCTTCTAGCCGCTTAATAGCCTTAGTCATACTTGCAACGGCATTGGCATTAAATTGGCTCAGCCGAATATAGCCAATTGCAGGTCCCCCAGATTGAGGTCGCAGTTCCGCTTGAACTGGATTAAGGGCAATGCGATCGCGCTTCACCTGAAGATCTAAAGATTGACTACTAGACTGTTGAGTTTGATGAGCAATTCTTATTCTGACTGAGGTTCCTAGTGGCCCTCGCATCCGCTCTGCAGCCTCATCTAAAGCCATCGCTGTTGTGGAAAAACCATCAATTTCTAAAATTGCATCATGGGGCTGAATACCTGCCTGCTCAGCTGGGGAACCTTGAATTGGTGCGATTACTTCTAACTGCTTAGTCTCAGGATTCAAGCCAATTTGCAAGCCCACCCCAGTTAGCTCGCCCGCAGTGCTAGTTTGCAAACTACGGTACTGATTCGGTTTCAGTAGCCGGGTAAAGGGATCATCAAGACTGGCCAGCATTTGCTCAATAGCTGCATAAGTATTCTCACGACTTTGCAAAGGCTTTTTCAAAGCTTTCTGCCGGACTAACCACCAGTTCTGACTATTAAAGCCATCATCAAGGTAAGCTTGACTGACAATTCCCCAGGCTTCATTAAAAAGTTTCTGCTCCTGTGTGAAGGCATAGGCAGGGGATGGTAGCCAGCAAAGCGTAACAAGTTGCAATATTAGGAGTACGCTAACCCAAAAAACTCGTTTGACCATGCTGCTAATTTTAACTTGACCTCAATCAATTAACTACTGGCCGCCGGTTTACAGGAATGCTCACTATGCCTGTTTGGTTGAGACAAGATTAAATACCTACTAGTAGGGACCGCGATTTAGTTTTCTAATATTGCTGTTTAGACTATGTTACATTTTTCATAGAAAACAACCTATTTTCAGGAACTCTTGCTTCATGTTTTCTAAGCAGGTAACCGATTCAAAAGTCTATAACTGGTTTCAGGAACGCCTTGAAATTGAGGCGCTTGCTGAAGATGTTACTAGCAAGTATGTCCCACCTCACGTTAATATCTTTTACTGCTTTGGTGGCATTACTTTAGTTTGCTTTTTGATCCAGTTTGCAACTGGATTTGCAATGACGTTTTATTACCACCCGACTGTCACTGAGGCTTTTTCATCAGTGCAGTATTTGATGACTGATGTCAACTTTGGTTGGCTAATTCGTTCTGTCCATCGCTGGTCTGCCAGCATGATGGTACTGATGATGATTCTGCATACGTTCCGGGTATATCTCACAGGTGGCTTTAAGAAGCCCCGGGAATTGACCTGGGTAACGGGTGTTATTTTGGCCGTTATTACAGTTTCATTTGGTGTGACTGGTTACTCACTGCCTTGGGATCAGATTGGCTACTGGGCCGTGAAGATCGTTAGCGGTGTGCCAGAAGCCATCCCAGTTGTTGGTACAACTATCTCAGACCTACTGCGCGGCGGTCCTAGCGTTGGACAGGCTACCCTAACCCGTTACTACAGTGCTCATACCTTTGTGTTGCCCTGGTTGACTGCCGTGTTTATGCTGCTACATTTTCTGATGATTCGTAAGCAAGGCATCTCAGGTCCCTTGTAACGACGTAAGCTGCAGTTAACAGTCCAATTGGTTGCCGAGGTATTATTGTTAAACTTGCTGACCTCTAAGGAGAGCACTTTAAATTATGGCAAAAGTACAGAAAAAACCAGAACTAACTGACCCTTTGTTGCTGGAAAAGCTTGCGAAAGGCATGGGTCATAACTACTACGGTGAGCCCGCTTGGCCGAATGACTTACTTTATATTTTCCCTGTGGTGATTATGGGGACTATTGCCTGTTGCGTAGGGTTATCAGTTCTAGACCCAGCAATGGTTGGAGAGCCTGCTGATCCTTTTGCTACCCCCCTGGAAATTTTGCCAGAGTGGTATCTGTATCCAGTTTTCCAGCTACTACGGATTGCACCAAATAAGTTGCTGGGTGTTGCGCTGATGGGTTCTGTTCCCCTTGGACTTTTGGTGGTTCCGTTTATTGAGAACGTGAACAAGTTTCAAAACCCATTCCGTCGCCCGGTGGCTACAACTCTGTTCATGATTGGCACAGTGGTCACCATCTGGTTGGGTATCGGTGCTACATTCCCGATTGACAAGTCCCTGACCTTAGGTCTGTTCTAAGGCGATTTCAATTCCGTAATTTTACCTAGCAACCTGCGTTTCTAACTTTTAGAGTTGGGAGTGCAGGTTGCTAAATGTTAGAGGCTGGCTCAAGAAGAATTGGTTGCTCAAACTTAGGGCGATAGGGTTAGTTGAGTAGACCGAACAAAGCCATAATCAACGCTTGATTCTGCTGATCATTTCCTACTGTGATCCGCAATTTTTCACTTAACCCCAATTGGTTGAAGTAGCGAACTAAAATTCCCTGTTCCTTTAATGCCGTGTAAAGATATTCGGCTTGAGTGATCTTGGGGGTAGCAAGGAGGAAGTTTGCCTGTGAGTCTCTAACCGTGAAACCTAGTTTTTGTAAGTCCTTGGCCAATTCTGCTCGTGATACTTTTACTTTCTGCGCACAGGCGTTTTTGTATGCTTGGTCGCGCATTGCCGCTGCTCCAACTAGAGTAGCGATTGCGTCAATGTTATAGCTATCTTTTACCTTAAATAAGCCTGATAGTAGTTTGGGATTGGCAATTCCAAAGCCTAGGCGTAAGCCTGCTAACGAATAGCCTTTTGATAAGGTTCGCAGCACAATTACATTTTCAAACTCTTGCACCAAAGGTAGGGCAGAATATTCCGCAAAATCGACGTAGGCTTCGTCGATCACTAAGATACCTGATACCTGGGTAGCTAATTGGCGCAAATCTTCAAGTGGTACAGAATGACCAGATGGGCTATTGGGAGAAGCAATAAACGTAATGGCGCCGTTGGCAGCGATCAGCTCAGCGAGCGGTAGCTTAAAATCTACAGGATAGGGAATTTCAACCACTTCCGCAGGCTGCATTGCTGATAGGGTGCGATACAACACATACGTCGGTACTGGGTAAACTACCTTGCGATCGCGTCCCTCTGCGCAAGCACGCACCAGCACGTTGAGTACATCGTCACTACCGTTACCCACAATCACCCAATCTGAGGGTACTTCCAGTGCTTCAGCCACGGCCTGGCAAAAGTCTCGCGCAAAGGGATCAGGATAGCGTCGTAACCACTCGCTATCTAGATGGCGTAAAACTTCCATTGCCTTAGGAGAAGGCGGATAAGGATTTTCGTTAGTGTTGAGCTTGATAATCTGGGTTCCTGGTTTTGGTTGCTCACCGGGAACGTAACCTGTCATGGCAGCAATAGCGGGACGGAAGTAGCTCATGCAATAGTGCGTAAAGTCAAAACTGTTTATTTTAGGACCGAAAAAATTGAAGTATTTTTCTGAGACAAGGTTTTCAGTTCAAGTCGGGTAACGTTACTCAATCTGTGGTGTCAGTTGAAGCGTTCCCAAATCTAGATCCTCAGCGCTGCGCGATCGCACTTCAAATAGGGCCAACATATCTTCAAACTTTGGCTTGCCGCGCGAAGCCCCAGTTACACCCTTGGCAATGATCAAGCCACACCAGCCTTGAGTTTGGTTACACCGCTGGTCCCACTTTTTGCGGGCCTCTAGATGGACGGGGTCCACTTCGTTGAATTCACCAAATAGGTGTAGCTCTGCGTCCTTAGTTTGAAGAATTCCTAGATCGTAGCGTTCGCCATCTTCAGGATCTTCCCCAGGATTAAAACAAATTGCCTCTAAACCTCCGGCTTGCTTGATATCTGTAATTAGCGTCTTTGCCTTCGGCCGCGACGTTTGAATCAAGACAATTGGTAATCCCTCTCCAGCAGGGGTAACATTCCCTGGTTGATAGTGCTGAGCTCCTGTACGTAAATAGCTGACAATTTCCCAAGGCATAAACCCCAGACTGAGAAAGGAGTTTTTTGGCACCAAATCATCCCGCAGCAGCGGTTCTTCTAGCAGAAAATCTAATTCCTCTGCTGGTTCTACACCTGCCAACACTGCCATTGCCAGCAGCTCATCGGCTAATTCTGGCATTGTCTTAATTTTTACAGGTACAGATTGCTCTGTTTGGGGTACCTCGATCTGATAGTTGCTGCTCAGGGTTGGGAATTTTCCGGACAGCAGAGCTTTGTGCTGTTGAAAAAAGTGATGTAATGCTTCTAGGGCTACTAAGATAGCAGTAGCTTCTTCCTCATAGAGATAAGAGCGTATGCCTTCTAGAGGATGCAAATTTCCAAAGCTGGGCTGGACCGACATTGACACTTCTTCCCAGCTACCATCGGCATTCTCAAAGGTTACAAACAAGCAATCTTGTCCGAGAAATGCTTCCTCAAGTTGCTCCTCAGAACAATCCATCAACATTCGCTGCCGAAATAGCTTTAAAGAATCTAGTGAGCGATAAAACAAGATACCGTACTCGACAAGCACAGAGATATATAGGGTCTGTAAATCCCAGCGATTGAGTTCAAGGGCTAAGACGTGTTGCTCTGCCAGTAAATCCCAGGGGGCATCTTGCCAAATCTGCTCTGCTTTTTCTTCTAATTGTTGAGCGTATTGCGAGGGCAGTTGTGGTTGCTGAGTACTGGTGGCATCTTGGAGCCCCCTGAAAATTTCGTCAATTAGGGGAAGTGCCGGGGAGTAGTCGATTGCAATGTCCATCTGTTGGAGTACTCCTCGCAGAAAAAATTGTAGCTCACGATCTCGAACGACAATTTTTTGGGGACGAGCTGGCTGAGCTGGACCGGAGGGATGCTCCATCGCCTGGAGTAAAGTGCGAACCATCGCTTCTGGACCTGCTTCCGTTGTTACCACATCCATTGCCCGCACAACACCTTGGACGCCATCTACCCAGATTACACATTCCCCTTGGTCTGGCATTGATGAGAATGCTTCTAAATTCTCACCTACTGGTAGCGAACGGCGATCGCCTTCCCACACGCTAGAAACCTGGTGCAAGTTTTGTAAACGACGTCGTGTAGAGCGATTCAAAGTACTCATACGAACTAATTGGGTTGAGAATGCGTGCTAGTCGGGTTAGTTCTCATCTTAAACACTATTACTTTTTATCCTGCACCGAACAATTACTTTGGGGTTTGTAATTAAAAGTCTAAGCAACTGGCATATCCTTGGGCAGCATTAAACTCAACCCTTATTTAGCCCAGCCAGCTTTTGACTGAAGCGCTCACACGTTCAGTGCCTAATCTCGATAAAATAGATGGGCAAGCTAAGCTAGTGATCATTCCCATTTAATAAGGAGCTATCTAGTCTCATGACCCAAACAGCTCAATCTCAACAACGCGGGATATTGATGTCTGAGGCTGCCCTGAAGCATCTTCTGGCTTTACGTGACAGTCAGGGTAAGGACCTCTGCCTGCGGGTTGGCGTCAAAGGTGGAGGATGCTCTGGAATGTCCTATAGTATGGATTTTGAAGACCCCAAGAATATCCGGGAGAATGATGAAGTCTTTGATTACGAGGGCTTTCAAGTGGTAAGTGATCCTAAAAGCATGTTGTATCTCTATGGTTTGATGCTGGACTACAGCAATGCTTTAATTGGTGGGGGCTTTCAATTTACGAATCCCAACGCCACCCAAACCTGTGGTTGCGGTAAGTCATTTTCAGCTTAACTATTCACAGGCAAGCTGTTACTAGCTGCGGGCGTTTCTAGATGTGCTAAGGATTAATAGACGGAATTGATATGATACAAACGGTTGAGGCACTTTTTGACCAAGCCATTGAGCGCTATAAATCTGGTGAATCTGTTGATGCACTGATCCCAGTGTTTAAAGAGGTTTGCGATCGCGCGCCTAAAAGTAGCCCGGCTTGGACTTGTTTAGCTTGGTTGTACCTACTGACTGATAAATCAAACCAGGCCCTAAAAGTCGCCCAAAAAGCGGTGAAGCTTAACCCCCAAGATCCACAGGCGCGTGTAAATCTAGTACTAGCAATGCTGGAAACAGGTCAAAAGGGAGTACGTCAGCACATTGAGCTGATCCAGCAGATCATCACGGCAGCACCTGAACTTCAAGATGAAATCAGGCAGAATTGCGTGGACGGATTAAATAGAAAGCCCGATTGGCCGAACTTAGCCCGTGTCCAGGCTTGGCTGTTTTCAAATTAACTGCATGTGCGTTTGCAGAACTTTATATAGGTTTGCAAATTGCAACTACTGAATAAATCGTTAAACTTCTTATACTTTAAGAAAAAGCTTAGATTTAATGGTCTAAGCTTTTTTTAACGCTTAACTAACAAAGAAGTCTATTTTTGCAAATAGATAAGAGCAAGGCCAAACCGAATACAGATAACTACAAAGTTTGTTTGTCTTCAAAGGTTCTTCCAAGCTAGTTGGTACTAACTCTACAAGCTGTTATTTATTTGTTCAGGCGAAGAAACTTATCACAATGTTAAGCCAGATAATACTCCTGTACTAAAAGGCTAAAACACGATAAACCACATAATTTAGTGAATAAAATATTGACTATATGGCTGCTCCGATATAGGGTGCAGCTTTTGATTGGCTAACTTTAACTTAACAAATGTATTAATATAAGTACTTATGAAAGACAAAGCTTTAAACTGGATAAACTTGGCACTTGTAGTTGATACTTTTGTGATATTGTTTAGCTTTTTGTGGCTAGTCGTTGCTTTACTGGGGCGTGCTAGTGGCATCCCTTTGGGACTTGATCTGTGGTATAAACTTTGGCAACCTGTGTTTACACCGGCACTCGGGATTTTGATGGCTGGCGCAGTAGTAAGCGGAATTGCCAGCTTAGTTAGCCGAACATTCTTTTCTCAAGAAAATAAACCTTGAAAACTATTTCCTGTAAAGGAAGAGGTTGAGTTTATAACAAATCAAACTCATCTTCGTACAGGTTGTCTTGGAAATCATCTTCGTCGACTATAACTGGGTTTTGTAGTACCGCAACTTGAGCTTCGTATAAGCTCATCCATTGACCCAGGGTTTTTACTGTAGCCGGGGCCTCAAGATATCGTGCGAAGAACCACGGTGGAGATGTTGGTTGCGTGATCTCAGCTTTCACCCGGTAGGTGTCGCTGTCTTGGTAGTCAAGGTCGCTTGGGATATTAAGCCATACCTTCTGACCGATCAATTCATCTGGGGATAGCATAAGGCACATCTCAAACTTAAATCGTCATACTAACAAGTTTAAAAGGTGTTGTTAAAGGTACTATACCTCTTAAGGAGCAATGGAAATAGAAGCTTTACTCCTGGAGGAGACCAGTTCACCCACTGTGGTCGGCGCGGTGAGTCTTAACTTGGGGAGCCGCAGTAACACCATGGTGGTGTTCTAGACCTGTGGGAAAGGTTAAACTGCCCGACCAAACTCATAGCGGTTGATGAACAACCCAATGACAATGTCATGTAACCAGGTAGATTTAGAAAAACAAATCGTTTTGCGCGCTAAGCGCTTAATGCGAGTTCTCAAAGTCAAATGCTTGCGCTCAATCTGCTGGGTGTTTGCTTTGCCCACGGTGTGCTGCTTCTCATCTAACAACCGGAGATAGGCTCCCCAACCATCTGTGTAAAAGTGCCTTAAGCCAAATGGAGCTAACAACTGTTTGAGTTCGGCCAACGCTGCATCTTGATGGGGTGCCACGACGTAAGCCAGCATTTGACCCGTCCGGTGGTCGATGGCAGACCAGAGCCATCGTTGCTGTTTCTTAGACTTCACAAAGCTCCACATCTCGTCCATTTCAGCCTCTTCGACTCTCACCACCATCACTGGCTCTGTGCTGGCCTCTATCTGTTCTAAAAGAGGTTGATTCACTTGTTTAAGATGACGGTCTTTTTTTTAACTCTTCAATCACGGTTGTGGGGCTAATCTTGAGCACTCGTGCAGTATCACGGATACCACTGCCGTTGAGTGCCATGTCGCTAATCTGCTGTTTCACTTCGGGTAAATAGCCTCGGTAGCTGTAATCTCGGATGAAGGAACGACGCGAACATTCCGCATTACGGCACCGGTAGCGCTGTTTTCCTTCATCACTTTTGCCATTTTTCACAACATTCGTGCTGCTACAGTTTGGGCAGCAAATCGGTTCAAGTACCATGATCTGAACCAGACTAGCTAAGGACTGCTCCATTCTCTCACGAAATACACAGGTCTAGAACACTACCTTCATATCTTACTCCATGACTTACTGGGACTATACACCTAGTGGCGCAGTAAGATTAACTAGCTTACTGCTGCAAGAAGATGGATACCTTAATTCAGCTACAACCTCTGGATCTAGTGTTTGCTTTAGGGTTGATGGCCATCGCCATTGGCTTATCTGCCTGGCAAGGACTGGGGCTGGAGCTAAGTTTAGCGATTGCCACAGCCCGCACAGTAGTCCAACTTTTGGTTGTCGGCTCATTACTGGCAGTTGTCTTTGAGTGGCGAAACCCGGTGGCAATTCTGGCAGTAGTTGCTGTTATGCTCACTATCGCCACAATTGAGACCCGCAACCGGATTGGCAAAAAGATCCCCGGCTTACTGCCCTTAGTTTGGGGTGCGATTTTTATCAGTACTGCCTTGACCCTGAGCTACACCACACTTTTGGTGCTACGTCCCGAAACCTGGTACGACCCACAGTACTTGATTCCCTTAGCGGGGATTGTTTTAGGTAATACCATGAATGGCGCAGCGATCGCAGGGGAGCGTCTTGCTCGGACAATCCAGACTAGCCAACTTGAAATTGAAACCCACCTTTCTCTGGGGGCAACTCCCAAGCAAGCGATCGCCCGCTACCAGAAAGACGCGGTTAAAGCAGGTTTAATTCCGACTATCAATGCCATGATGGTCGTGGGAATCGTCACCCTACCTGGGATTATTACCGGGCAACTTCTGAGCGGAATCGACCCTCTAGAAGCTGCCTCTTACCAGATCTTGATCATGTTTATGCTGGCTTTTGCCACCTTGATCACTACCGTTCTAGTCACTCAGGGACTCTATCGACAGTTTTTTAATCAAGCAGCACAATTAGTCGTGCGTTAGGTTGATTAAATGCCAGGCTCGTAGTAGTCACTAGGCTTAATCTCGCCAATCGCATCTTTATTCTTATTGATGCAGCCAGGTTTCTGGGCATATTGGCAGACGCGGGCCCATAACATTGCTCTAGTGGCTGCCGGTCCGACAGAAAAAAGTACTTTATCTTCTCCTCTAGGTAGTGTGAGGATTTTGACATTGCAGGCGGGGCAAACTTGCAGATTATTTTGGCTCATACCGCTTGTTAGTCACTCCTTTTGTTTTACTTCTAAGTAGCTAAATGCCTTAGGCCGTTATGTTATTGACTAGCTAATCAGCGCAACTAAGAGCCAGCTATGCCAAAATAGCCTTGAGTTCAATTTCTGCTCCCCCACGCAGGACATTAGACACCGGGCAGGCTTTCTCAGCTTCCTCGGCAACCTGCTTAAAGGTTGCTTCGTCTATGCCTGGAACCTTTCCTCGGGTTTCAAGCCGGACTGTTGTAATCTTGAAACCACCTGACTCTAACCGCTCTAGGGAGCAGACTGCTTTTGTGTCAACGCTTTCAGGTTGATATCCCTTTTCACTTAGGGTGTGGGCAAACGCCATACTGTAACAGGCAGCATGAGCGGCTGCAAGTAGCTCTTCGGGATTGGTTCCAGGAGACTGCTCAAACCGAGTTTTGAAACTATAGGGGGTATTTTGAAGAACACCACTGGCGCTGGTAATCTGGCCGTTGCCGCTCGGCAAACTTCCCTTCCAGACTGCTGTAGCAGTTCTCTGAATTGTTGCCATGTTCCCACCTCTTTGTGACTAGTTGTCGATAGCAACTGTGCTATCTTCTAGCCTACCTACCATTTGCCGATGTGTAGCATTTAAGACAAAGTTAATCGTTAGCTGAAGGGTTGCTGGAGCTTAGTCAGGAAAATACGGTTGAAGATAGCCGATCAGTAAGTTTTTGGTTTCAGCCAAGACCTGCTTCTGGAAGTTTTGATCTCGGGTTAGGGAAAGAATTTCGAGCACACTGGCAACTTCAACACATACGGCAGCGATCAACTCTCGTTCTTGCGGATCTTGTTCAGGATTGCGAAGAGCAAAGAAAGCTTCCAGTTGGTGAGCAACTTGGCGGTTAAGGTTTGCGTCCATCGCCAGAATATCGGGGGAAACAAATCGGGACTGCACAAACACCACGCGGTAGCCAGGATTAGCTGTGACAAACTGATCAAAGGCGTCAAGCACCTGGCTGATATAGCTACTTAGGGGCAGCTTCGCAGCCTCAGACACCTGAAAAGCAGCAAACAGCTCTCCGATTTGGTTCAAGTAGCGAGCAGCCAAGGCATGGAAGATTGCTAGCTTGTCTGGGAAGAAGCGGTATAGGGCACCAATTGAAGTCTTAGCATGAGCGGCGATCGCGTTAGTTGTAGCAGCTTCGTATCCCACTTCTGCAAACACCTCCGCAGCCGCGTCTAAAAGCTGGTTAAACCGCTTTTGGCTTCGGGCTTGCTGGGGGAAGCGTCGCAGCCGTTCTTGGTTGGGTTGCTCCTTCATGCTACCGGTTCTTTGTTGACAAAGCTGAGCTGGTGCTCATATTTTAAAAAAGCGAGTTTCTGCTCATGTTTATTTCATTTATGACAGAGCATAGCTCCTGCCCGTGACTCATATATTTGTAAGAAGGTGAATTCAATGTTGTTCTTTTCTGTTTGGGGCTTTTGTGTTTGGTTGGTCGCAACGCTGGTTTTTCGTCTGGCGGGTCAGTTTTTCTTCTACCCAGAAAATACTCTATTACTGGTTTCGCTGTTTGGTGTTACAGTTCCCGCAATTGCTGGTGTGATGTACCCTGCCTACCACTGGAAAAAGCTCAGCTCATCGCAGCGACCCTTAGCAGCGATCTGTGCTGCATTACCAGCACTAGTGTTGGATGTTTTCAGTGTTTTATGGTTTCCCTCTCTATTTCCCAATTTGCCAGTCACAGCCAGCACTGCTTTTGCGGCCTGGTTGCTCTGGGGCTATTTCCTGATCTTAGTTACAGCGCTAATGCCCTCTGGAGTAACGGAGTTCGGAAGACCTACTCAGACTATGGAGTCTCTTTAGGTAGGTGTAGTGTTACTCATTACCAGACGACAGACCCATCCTAAATTTCAAATGATCCTTGTGAGATGGGTTGCTTTCATGTTGTGGTTAAGCCTCAAGTTCAGCCAACTCTAGCCAACGCTCTGTTGCCCTATCAATTGCCTGATTTAGTTCCGCTAAGCGTTCCGAAAGTTGCTGCACCTGGCTAAAACCGGCGGGGGGATTTCTGTAGAGCGTCTTTTCAATAGTTTCCTTCTCCGCTTCCAGCTGCGGAATTTCATTTTCAAGCTGCGTGAACTCCCGTTTTTCCTTGTAGGAGAGTTTGCGCGGCTTGCCATTGCCAGATACTTGCTTATCTACCTTGACAGCTGAGGGTACGGTCTGCTGAGGCCGCTGCGGATTGGTAGGTTCAACTTCTGCTTCTGCTTGTTTGAAGTCAAGGTAAACTGAATAGTTGCCCGGATACTGCCGCAGTGTGCCTCCCGGTTCCAAGGCAAAGATAGTATCCACCGTACGATCTAGAAAATAGCGATCGTGGGAGACCACGATCACACAACCGTTAAAGTCTTCCAGGTAATCTTCCAGCACGGCCAAAGTTTGCACATCCAGGTCATTGGTTGGTTCATCCAGGATCAGCACATTCGGGGCGCTCATCAGCACCCGCAGTAGAAACAGCCGTCGTTTTTCGCCCCCAGAAAGTTTGTGAATTGGGGCATACTGCTGGTTGCCAGGAAACAGGAATCTCTCCAGCATCTGGGAGGCACTAATCAGGCTGCCATCCGCAGTTTTGACGAACTCCCCGACTTCTTTGACGTAGTCAATCACCCGCTGATTTTCATTCAAAGCACTCAGCAAATCCTCAGAATGCTGGTCAAAATAGCCGATGTGAATGGTCGAGCCAATTTCAACAGTGCCGGAGTCAGGCTGTACCCGACCTGTAATGATGTCCATCAAGGTAGATTTGCCCGTCCCATTGCCGCCAATGATGCCAATGTGGTCTTCCGGGTTGAAGTGATACGTGAAATCTTTGATCAGCGTCCGTCCTCCATAGCCTTTAGAGATGCTGGCCAGTTCAATCACTTTTTTGCCAATCCGCCGGCCGGGGGTAGAGATGTCTACCTTGCCCTGGACCGTCTTGAACTCCTGCGCTTGCATACCCTGGATGCGCTCAATCCGTGCTTTTTGTTTTGTGCTACGAGCTTTAGGACCACGCTTTAGCCACTCTAGCTCTCGTCGTAGTACCCCTTGATGCTTGCGTTGGCTACTGGCTGCTGCTTCTTCAGCTAACGCTTTTTTCTCTAGATAGTAGGAGTAGTTGCCGGCATAGGTGTAAAGGTCACCCCGGTCAATTTCGAGAATCCGGTTTGTGACCCGATCTAAAAAGTACCGATCGTGGGTGATCAGCAGCAGTGCTCCCCGGTAGCGGTTCAAGTAACTCTGCAGCCATTCCACCGATAGAGCATCGAGATGGTTGGTCGGTTCATCCATTAGCAGGACATCGGGTTCCGACAGCAGGGCGATCGCCAGGGCAATCCGCTTGCGGTAGCCTCCAGACAAGTCACCAATTCTCGCCTCAAAGTCGGCAATCCCTAGTTTGGTCAGGATGATTTTGGCCTGGGTCTCCAGTTCCCAGGCCCCGGTTGTATCCATGCGCTGCATCACCACCCCTAACCGGGACATTATCCGGTCCTCAGCGTCCGAACCGCGAGCTAGTTGGTTGGTCAAATGCTCATACTCACGTACTAGGGCCATTTGTTCCCCACTATCGGCAAAGATCTGCTCTAAAACCGTGCGGCTCTCATCTAAATCTGGTTGCTGGGGCAGGTAGACAATCTTGGTGCTGGAGTTAAATAGAATTTGGCCACTATCAATCGGCTCCAACCCGGCAATAATTTTTAGTAAGGTTGATTTGCCAGAGCCGTTGGTGCCAATCAGCCCCACTTTGTCTGTCGTATCCAGGCTAAAATTGGCATCCTTGAGAATTTCTTTAATCCCAAAGTCTTTTTTAACGGCTTGCAGTGTAAAAATACTCATCCCGTCCTCTACCTATTTCTGAAGCAAAATTCTACCTTTGTTAATTTACGGCTGCTGCAGTATCACGCAAATTAAACAGGAAGGGAACCCCATTCGATTTATCCCCCATCACCAGCACATTCGGCATTTGGGCACCACCTTCGCGCCAAGCTTCAATTGCTTCTTTTTGCAGCACCAGCTGGCCTCCTTGTGCCTTTAAGGTTTCGGCCAAAAGTCTCTGGGCTTCTGCCTTACCTTGGGCGTGATTAATTTCTGCCTGGGCATCTTGCTCTGCCTCACGCGCCACATAAACGGCTCTTTGGGCTCGCTGTTCGGCAATTTGTTTCTCCTCAACGGCTTTAGCAAACTCTGGCGAAAACGTTAGGTCAACAACGCTAGTATCCAACACAATAATGCCGTACTTGTCTAAGCGCTCTCCTAAGGCAGTATCAAAGTCTTGCTTCAGTTCTTGGCGCTTCGTAATGGCCTCTTCAACGGTTCGGCGGGCAGCAGCAACCTTAAACGATTCCTGCGTCTGCGGCGCAATAATTTTAGAGACAATATTTTGGAGGGTTCCCTGTTTGCGCCGTACTTCCACAACCTGGAGCGGATCAATACGGAAGTTAATGGCAAAGCTAGCCGATAGATCCTGTAAGTCTTTAGTGGAACTCTGCGCCGGAACCTCAAATTTTTGCACTGTTAAATCGTAGATATCCACTTGTGAAACTAGGGGAGGTTTGAGGTGGATACCTTCTAGCAAAGCGCCATCGCGGGCTTTGCCAAGGACGCTGAGCACCCCCGCTTGGCCAGGATTGATGATTACATAGGCATTGAGGCTAATCAGAACCAAGACTGCCGCCACCATTGCCAGTGTGATCGTTTGCCAAGAGTATTGATTCTTCAAATCTGTAACTTCCTTTAAACTCTTTTCCAGGCTAACGTGTTGAATTGATTCCAGAGGGTAGTGGTGGCTGAGCGTGCCAGCATTATTAGGCCTTCCTAGACGTCTGGAATCAATCTAACTACCTGTCCTAAACTGAGACGTATGGTCAACAGTTTTTTACCTTTAGACGCCGAGCAACTCACCGAGCCCACCTCGATCGCTTTAGCCAAGAGTATTCAGCGGCAGGAGATTGCTACTTCCCTTAGTGAACAACCGATCCTTACCACCTACAGTTGTCAGGGAACAGGCGGCACCCCTATCCTCTTGCTGCATGGCTTTGATAGTTCTGTGTTTGAGTTTCGTCGCCTCTTGCCCCTGCTGGCTGAGCAACATGAGGCTTGGGCAATAGATTTATTGGGGTTTGGGTTTACTGAGCGCCCGCGCGGAGTGGCGTTTAGCCCAACGGCAATCAAAACTCATTTGTACTCCAGTTGGCGATCGCTGATCGAGCAGCCTGTGGTGTTAGTGGGTGCTTCTATGGGTGGAGCCGCCGCGATCGATTTTGCCTTGACTTACCCACAAGCAGTACAGACGTTGGTTTTAATTGACAGTGCCGGCTTCACCAGTGGTCCTGCCATGGGAAAGTTTTTGATTCCACCCTTAGGCTACCTAGCAACTACTTTTTTGCGCCAGCCAAAAGTTCGCCAGCGAATAAGTGAAAATGCTTACCATGACCCCAGTTTTGCTTCCCTGGACGCCCAAGTGTGTGCAGCCCTCCATCTCAAGCTGCCCGATTGGCATAAAGCTCTGATTGCTTTCACCAAAAGTGGGGGTTACAGCTCCTTTCGCGATAAACTGGCTCAAATTCAGCAGCCAACCCTAATTTTATGGGGAGAGTCTGACCGAATTCTCGGTACCCAGGATGCAAAGAAGTTCCACGAAGCGATTCCTAATAGTAAACTTGTCTGGATTAAGAATTGTGGTCATGTGCCCCACTTGGAACAGTCGGACGTTACGGCCCAGCACATTCTGCAATTCCTCCATACCTAGGAGCAAGAGGTCACGAAAGCTCCTGGTGTGAGCGACCTTTTGACAATTCGTCTAAGTTAAAAATCAGACTGATATAAATGTGAGAGAACAGCTCCATAGACTGCTTGTCAATACTTCTCGGATAAGGCTTAAGCGGAGTCAAGAATCGCGAAAAGCAGTTGCGGTCGCTGAGTCTCTTGATTGAGGTGATGACGCTTCTTGGCAGGAAACTTTGA
>CADCWO010000250.1 GCA_902806435.1 uncultured Synechococcales cyanobacterium
AGTTTATTCATTCACCTTCAACAGGAGACGTTAGTACTTAGCCCACCAATCATAGACGCGAATTCTTTGGCAGGTCTTGATCCTTGGCCTCGAAGTCTAATTGGCGTAGTTCAGTTAGGTGTAGAAGAGCCTACAGATCCTATGCGGATTACTTGGAGGAGAAATATAGTTGAGGCGAGTACTATTTGACAGTGACGTTTTGCTTGACGTTCTTGCTCAGCGACAACTGTTTGTTGTTGCCTCTGCACAGGCATTGACACGGTGGCACAGCCACAAGTACAGTGTGACCAATGTTTTATACATTTTGCGTCGTCAAGTTGGTAGTGAAACAGCACGTGAGCTTCTATAGAGGCTATTCGCCTAGCCTGGGGCGTCTGTGCTTCAGAAGATTGGTGTAAGTTTGAGCAAACTTGTGGTTCCAGCGACGAATTGTGTCGTAAGTAACCTGAAGGCTCCGTTGAAACAAGAGTTCCTGCACATCCCGATAGCTGAGGCAAAACCGGAATAATAAAGCCAGACTGCCTGGCTAATAATCACTGCTGGGAAGCGGTGGCGGTGGTAGAGCTTAGAAGATTTATTCATCACCCTAGTATCTCAAGAAGTAAGCACCTAGTTAATGTGACAGTGCCGCATAATTATTTCTCCTCGCTTGAGGAATAACTGGTTTTTCAGTTACAATTTCGTCAACCCCTTGAACGGTTACGATTTTATTGCAATTCGGAGAGTAGGGTGTTTCTCAGATTGCAGCGCCAATTAGCTACGCCAGATTTAACAGTAGGCAAACAGTCCACTGACGTGAGAATGGTCACGCTAGCACTAAATGTGTTTGTAGTAGAGTGTCCAAATAAACCCGTATATGTTCAACACAACAATGAAAACCTTGCGAACGTTAACGCCTGTCGTGCTGGGCCTATTAACCCTTGCAGTGACGACTTCTGTTAACGCTCAAGCCGTGATCGACACTGTAGACAACGGTGATTTGAGCGTGACTGGTATGAGATCAGGAAGTGGTTGTACTGTCCTTTTTAACCCTCAGGGAGAGCTACTTCAAAATGGTCGATCCTGTAGTTCAAGAGAGATCAGTCAGGCCCAGTCAGCGATCGATACCTACTTGCGGGAACAAGGTACATCTGACCGCCACAATGCCAACTCCTCGAGCCAACGACTAACGTTAGTCTGCTACGGTGAAGGTCGCAGACCGACTGTCGAAAATCGCTATGCTTATGAATGGGACGAAGATCGCGATCGGTACGTAACACGTAATCGCATAGAGTCAACGAATGAGGAATTCGATTCCGAGGTTCAGGTCGATATCCGTGGTACAGAGGGAAAAATCCATCTGAGCGAAAAGCTCATTGCAAAGCTCCATTCAGGCGATGATGAGGGATGGTGGGAGCTCAACAACCTTAAGGTCTCGCCCGATAAAATTACGGGAAGATACCGAATGAATCTTCTAAATAAACCACGCGTCACTATCGACCGGCGTAGCGGCAGGATCAACATAGATGGGGCTACAGATTTTCGGGGCGAATGCCACTCAGGCGATTGGGGCAGCAGCAGAAACCGCTTCTAGCTTGCTGCGCACGAATGTTCGTGTCATCTGTACCAATCGATCCTCAGGTCACCCATAATGTCCCCCTGCAAAGCGCTTCTAAATTTGACCGGAGCGCACCAACACAATTGCCTGCCCGACACTGCTGCCTGCTGAAATAGATGGAAAAACAGTGGCCTGCGGCGTTCTCACGGTGCCCGAGAATTACGATCAGCCTAATGGTCGCCAGGTTGAAATTTCCTACGCCCGCTTTTACAGAAAAAGCCTGTCGCCCTTACTCGAGCCGGTCTTTTACTGGAATCAGTCAGTTTTAATAAGCGCTATTGAGTCGCTGATGAGAAGCACAATGATGCAACTAAGGAGTGTCTGTTATGAAAGTTGAGTTGATGTATCAGCCCGGTTACACCCTTGGGCGGGTGCGCCTTGCTGGGGGAGAAAAAGTACGAGTAGAATCCGCTTCAATGGTGGGGATGTCCAGTGGTGTCACACTAGAGACTTCGGCTACGGGTGGCTTTCTCAAGTCTCTAGGACGGGCGTTTCTGGGTGGGGAAAGCTTTTTCCAGAATATCTACACGGCCCCAGAGCAAGGGGGTGAAGTGTTGGTGGCTCCTTCCCTCCCTGGCGATCTGATGACGCTGAATATCACTGAGCCGATGCTGGTGCAATCTGGTGCCTATGTTGCCTCAGATCTTGGCATTGAACTGGATTCTAAATGGGGCGGCTCTAAGTCGTTTTTTGGCACAGGCGGTGGGTTATTTATGCTGCGGGCGCAAGGCGGCGGTCAAATGATTGTTTCATCCTATGGAGCCATTCACGCAATGACGCTAGCAGTGGGACAATCCTACACGATCGATACCGGACATTTAGTGGCGTTGAGTGAGTCGATGCCCTTTAGAACGCGCTCGATTGGTGGGATGAAGACCTTTCTGTTTAGCGGTGAAGGCTATGTGGCGGATCTCATGGGTCCTGGTAAGTTTTTGGTGCAAACGCGATCGCAGGATCAGTTCCTCTCCTGGCTGATTCCCAAACTACCCCACTCCTCCAGTACCAGCAGCAGCTCATAGCCTGAGTCATTGAAGGCTCAGAAACGACTTCATAAGTGTTCAAAGCGATATTGGAGGGCTTGGAAATGACTGTCAAGTGCTGATTGAACTTGTCAATGGCAAAGGACGGCGATCGTACTACTCGTTGAAAAGACGAGGCCTAACATCCCGAAAAGCACAGCTAAACATTTCATGGTGGAGGTGTAAACTAATTTTGCGATGAGCCTGACTGGTCTGGCCCAAAGCTGAAAAGACCCAGCATTTCAACACGTATTGGCAGGCAGAATAGCTGGCTCAAAGGTCACTGGTTTGGATATCATTCATTGTTCTGTTTGCAATTAGGACATTTTACGATGAAGCTTGCAAATTCAGTTTTAGCAGTGGCAGTGGCAATCGCCTCCCTAGGGCTTGCCGTCTCTGCCAAAGCTGATACGGTAAACGCTCGCTGCGCTGTGTATCCAAAAGGCAGCAATCGCGCTACGTCTTCTAGTCCCTGCACATTTTCTCAACGGCAAGGCGTGGTTGGCATCCAATTGCAAAACGGCAGACGCTATGACCTGCGCCCGGTGGGTAGTCAACCGGGGAACTATCGTGATCAAAATGGGCGCGCCGCTTATCGGCAAGGTGGATTGGGTGAGCGGGGGCAGATTTATCGCCTTGCCAACGAGTCGATTTTTGTCTACTGGGATACGGCTTCCTCTGGACAAGGTTCAGGTAACACAACGGGTGGAAGTGCTGCTCCGCCTGATGCGGGTACTACTGTCTTTCGCCTGCGTGATTTGGTAGGGGCGAGGGCAGGACAGGCAGAAAACACAATCAGACAACGAGGCTATCGCTTTGTCAAGACTGATCCTCCAGCGGCCAATGCTGTTTACAGCTATTGGCTTGAAGGCAGAACCAACTACTGCGTCACGATCAGAACTGAGCAAGGGCGCTACCAGTCGATCGCTTATACAGGTAGTCCATTAGATTGCCAGAAATAGCCGTTTGAGGATTCAGTTTTAATGACTGCTCTATCCTTATTCAAGTGGCGACACTTTGTGCCTGACATCACTGTGCTCAACGTGCAGTGGTATTGCCATCGTTCACTTTAGCGAGCAGAAGATTGAGTGGGATTAAGGCGATGAATATGATCCGCAAAGGGGCAAGTGAACAGAGCGGACCAAGGGGGCAGTGTCTCTCAATCCAGGTTTATCAATGCCATCTTTGGGATTGTTGCTTGAAGCGACACAACCCTCCTATGGAGATGTTAAAGCCCGATGAGAGTATCTACAAGAAAGTTTGTTGCCTTATTTTGTGCTGGGTTAATCCTCGCGTTTTATGGAACTACCCTGGTGTCCGCGAAGCAGCCCTCCTCCAGTGCAGCACCCCAAACCCTCAACAGCACCTCTTGGGAAATTACAGGTACTCCATCGACCCAAGCGCTGTATGTCCCCCGCGAGATCCAAAAAGCCTACGACAATGAAACCCGTAGCCCCGACGGCAAACCTGGGAAAAACTATTGGCAGAACACGGCGCAACACCGGATGAGCATCAACGTTACACCGCCCAACCGCACGGTGTCAGCTACTGAAGAGATCACCTATTTCAACAACAGCCCAAACACGCTGAAATCTATTGTTTTTCGGCTCTATATGAATGTACATATGCCGGAAGCAATGCGGGAGAAGCCTCGTGATGCAGAGTTCCTAACTTCGGGCATCCAGATTGATGAATTCCGTATTAATGGCGAGGTGAAAGCATGGAATACCCCAGGAAGTCCTTTTGCTGGGGTTAACGTTCCGGGAAGTACGATTCATCAGATCGCGCTTGACCCGCCATTGCCACCCAAGGCGTCCATCACCTTCTCTATTCGCTGGCACTACGATCTCACTGTTGAAGGAGGCTGGAAGGAAGGGGCGATCGATGACACAACCTTCTTCCTCGCCTACTTTTATCCAAGAGTCACCGTCTACAACGATACCGACGGCTGGGACGACAGACCCTTTACGCTGGGGCGCGAGTTTAACAACGATTTCAATGATTACACCTTTGAAGTCAACGTTCCCAAAGACTTTGTGGTGTGGGCAACAGGCGATCTGTTAAATCCCAAAGAGGTGCTACAACCAACCTATGCCCAGCGGTTGCAAAACAGCTTTAGGAGCGATCGCGTTAGTAACATCGCTCAACCCGAAGAGCTTAAACAAGGTTTGGTCACAACCCAGAGCGATCGCATCACGTGGAAATGGCAGGCTAATAACGTTCCAGACATCGCCATTGCGGTGAGCGACCATTACATTTGGGATGCGGGCAGCGTCGTAGTTGACCTCAGAACGAAGCGTAGAGCTAGCGTGCAGGCTGCTTATACCGAGAAAGCGACAGACTTTAAACCGATGGTTGAGTTTGGCAAGCGGGCGCTAGCCTGGGCTTCAACCCAATATCCGGGCGTTCCCTATCCCTACAGCAAGAGCACTATCATCCTTGGCGATGCCGATGAAGAGTATCCGATGATGGTGAACGATGCTTCAAATCTGGACAATCCATTCGCCAAACTCTTGCCGAAAAATGCTTTCACTCGGTTCGTCGTCACCCACGAGATTCTTCACTCCTGGTTTCCGTTCCATATGGGAATCAATGAAAAACGCTATCCCTTTATGGATGAAGGGTGGACGACGGCATTTGAATTCTTGGCAAACAAAAAGGATCTGGGTGAAGCGCTGGCGAACGTGCTTTTCCAGCAGTTTAGGGTTATCGGTGCAGGCTGGCCATCGCCACTCTCTGGCAATGAGATTCCTGTGATCACGCCGCAGGATTCTCTGTTTGGACAAACTCCCGTTTTCGGCTTTAATCAGTACGGCAAGGCGGCGCTGGGCTACCTTGCCCTGAAAGAACTGATGGGCGACGCGACGTTTAAATCCGCCCTGCACGAATTCATGAACCGATGGTATGGCAAACGTCCGTTGCCCTGGGACATGTTCAACTCCTTCAACAATGCGTCGGGTGAAAACTATAACTGGTTCTTTAACAACTGGTTCTTTAGCTACAACTACATGGATCTGGCGATCGCCAGCGTGCAGTCGACAGCCAGAGGGTACAGTCTTCAGGTTCAGAATGTGGGGGGGATGGCGATGCCATTTGATGTCAAGGTGGTTTACACCGACGGCAGTGAGGCCAAGTTTCGTCAAAATCCGAGGATTTGGAAAGACTCAACCCAGGTGGCAACGGTTAGCATCAACAGTTCCAAACAACTCAAATCGCTGTCCCTGGATGGGGGCATCTTTGTAGATTTCAATCCATCCAACAATACCTGGAAAAGCCTTTAGTGATCGTAAGATATGTGTGCGCTTCGCATCGCTCATTATGATCCTAACCACTTTCTACCCTATGGATCATCCCACCAAAGTCAACACCGACGTCCGAAACTTGATTCTGGATTATGCGCTGGGGGCCGCGATCGTCGCACTGTTGCCGATTCCAAAGATTGGGGTATTGCAAGCGATCGTCCTGTTAGTACTCAATGTTTTGCTGGTGATCGGGATTGCTCGTCTCTGGCATTTTCAAAAGGGAGGTGATTTCTTAGCCAGGGTGGGCATCCTTTTTGGCATTGCTGGTACGATTTTGATGGGGTTTCTAGTTTGGTTATTCATGGTGACAGTGGGGGTGATTGTGCCACTGATTGGTGCGTTAGCGCCAGGGACCGTTGCTTTCTGTTACTTCTGGGGTACTGGGCAAACTGTGCATCATTTTTATGTAAGTAAGGTGCTAACGGCTTCGGATCGTTCTCGGTCATCAAGTGAGCAGAATGAGATTTAACCGTCGTTTTCTACTCTGGTCTGGCTTAGGCACGACGATCGCGGCGGTCTTTGGGCGCGTACAGTTGCAGCAGAAAGCGTTGGAAGCTGAGCAGGCAAAACTCCTGGAATTGTATGAGCCGACGCAGCTTGTTCAATCCGCCTTTCAAGCTGATCTGATTTCCATTAAAGATCTGGTTGCCGTGCAGCAGAGTGCCAAGTTGCGATCGCCGACGATTCCCTACAGTCGCGAGTGGTCAAAGCTATTAATCGTCGGCAGCAAGCTTGCCACGCAGCAATATCTCAAGGGTAAATTTCAAACCAATTACGATGGCAGCATTTCTGCCTTGCCGTCATATCCGAAAGGCTTTAAACCCTTTCAACAGGTCACATCCTTCAAAGCAGCCGAACAAGTAGAAGAGGCAATTCCGTTTGAAGTACCGCTCGCAGAATTAGCAACCACTCCTGATAACCTGGATGATCTGCGCGATCAGGTCAATCACACGACAGATGCCATTCAAAACCAGGCGAAGCAGGTGGTGCAGCTCAAACAACAAGTTTCCGTTTATTACGGCTTTTTGCTCACGTCTCCAAAGGCACATGTCTTGGTTTTTAGAGGTACCCAACGGCAACTTGAATGGTTGGAGAATGTGCTGGCGATTCAAGAAAACTACGTTCACCCGGTCAATGGCACGGCGATTGGGAAAGTTCACTCCGGCATTTATAGTTTTTATGGCGAGAGGTTAGCAAAGCCCGTCCGGGAAGCAGTCAAGACCTTAGATCCAAAAAAACCATTGTTGATCTGTGGGCA
>CADCWO010000251.1 GCA_902806435.1 uncultured Synechococcales cyanobacterium
AAAGCAATCTAAAGCCCTTAAACCCCGACTCCAGACTTCCATTCGCGCTCGCAA
This sequence comes from uncultured Synechococcales cyanobacterium, assembly GCA_902806435.1. Classification (GTDB taxonomy): domain Bacteria; phylum Cyanobacteriota; class Cyanobacteriia; order Thermosynechococcales; family Thermosynechococcaceae; genus CADCWO01. The sequence goes on from CADCWO010000251.1 coordinate 55, forward strand.
GCTACAACTGGAGCAGCAAACAAAAATGAATGCGATCAAGAACGCTGTGCGGATTGGGCTTAGTAGTTTACTGCTGGCGATCGCCTACATCTTCTTTGGTTGGACTGGTTTAAGAGAGACATTGCTTTAGTACCAGCCATCCTCCAACCAGCTCAACAGCTGAAATGTTACGGCGTTTTCACTTGCAGGTAGTCCTAAAAAGGAAAGGATGAACGCACAGGCAACGATGCATTGTAGTGATGGATGAAATTCCAAATGGCTCCAATGTGATTTTCCAACTTCTTGGAAAAGGACAACGTTTTCCTAACCAGACGGGACACTCGTTGTCGGAGCGTACCGTTGAATCGCTCAATGTAACTGGTTTTGCCTGTTTCCTTGCCCACGGCTCGATGTCGCTGGCTCGGCAGTGCCACTGGGTAGGAAGGCCAGAAATCGGTATAACAGACCGCACACTGGCGATAGACCCCAGGCAATGACTCCCACAACTTCTGGGCTGAGGCTCCAGAACGCTCACCAATATAGCAACCCACAATTTCACGGGTCTCGGCATCGATGGCAAGCCACACCCACTGTTCATTGCCTTTGTCATCGACAAATGACCATAATTCGTCCATCTGCACGCTCAAGCGACACTTGGGCTTTGGTTGGACTTCCACCTGCTGAGGTATGGCTTCGTATTTGGCGTTGACATAACTGTGCAACCAGCGTTCTGACACCTGTAAGACCCGGACAATGCCTGCCAACGGCATCTTTTCTAACAGCAAGCGTTCCAGCAGAGCTTGAGTCGCTTGGACGCGCTCTGCAACCCTTTGCCATTGCGGATTGGTGACAAATTGGCGACCACAGTCTCGACATTTATAATTTTGTTTGCCGTGACGGGTGCTCCCATTCTTGACCACAGATTCAGATTGGCAGGATGGGCAGGACGGCATCGCGTCTGACATTAACTCACTCCCAAACAACTCTCTGTCATTTTCTCTATCCTTTCCTTTTTTGGACTATCGATAAGCGTTGTCGCTGTCATTTACGCCTAAGCAGCAACTCTTGAAGAGTGGATGAAGTCTACGTGAAGGGAACTAGTTGCTCTGTCGCATGATAATTGAAGACGTCGCTGTCGGTTGTAGAAGACCTTAATCTACTCGGCGATCGCGACTTTTGCTGCTTGAGGGGCGATTCAGGGAGTGCGATACACCCATTCGGTTTTCAGAGTGCTAAAGAAGCTTTCAGCAACCGCATTATCCCAACAATTTCCCCGTCGGCTCATACTGCAGGTCATCCCAGCCTGGCTCAAAGCCTGTTGATAGGAGCTGCTGGTATACTGAGCGCCTTGGTCAGAATGGAGGAGCAGTTCTGCTGGGGCTGGAACCCGCTGGCCTAGAGCAGCATGGAGTGCTTCGAGCACCAGCTCACTCCTGTAATAATAGGCCATCGACCAGCCCACAACCCGACGGGAAAACAAGTCCAAGCTGACTACCAGGTAGAGCCAGCCTCCAGCGGCGGGGATATAAGTGATGTCTGTACACCAAGCTTGGTCGGGTTCTGGAGGCTGAAACTGGCGCTCCGCAGGTTAATTGCAACAGGTCCCTAATGCCAGTGTTTTCATTCTAAGAAAGCTCTGCTAGATGGTCTAAGCGTAGTTTTAGAAAGCAGAGTGCTCTTCTTCAAGCCTATCCTGAAGCTGCATTCCATGAGGCACAAACAAGAACACGGTTTCACTCACCTTTGCCAGCTGGCTAGAAATAGCGTAAGCGCTGCCACAGATAAAGTCCAGTATCTGCTGAGCCTGTTCTTTATCTAGTTTATCCAGCTTCAAAATGAGCACCTTGTTTGCTCGCAGTGCTGTGACGGCTTGAGTCATTGTGCTATAGCAACTAGGCTCCAAGACCATCACTTCATAGCTCGTACTCGCAGCTCTAAACAGGGGAATGATGTTATCCATCAATGAGTCCAAGGAGGGAGCACTTCTTGATCAGAGTCTGACTTAACTAGCTTTCCCCACATAGCTACCAAAACAACCCTCTAGTGAGCACAACAATAACTCAAATGAGTCTTCCCCTCTTCTGCGACTGCAACTGGTCTGAGCTTGGCTGCGGAATAGTTCACAGCACCCTAGATTCACATTGATCACGCTTGGCGTTGTGCTGTTTCTAGCATTGAGGGTTTTGCGGCAGAACCGCTTCGCTGACGAGCGCCTCTGGCTTGGCGCTGAGCAAAAGTGCAGAGTGTCACGATGCTTATCCATGGCTCGATACAGCCACTTTCCTTTGCCTTTGACCTTCACGTAGACTTCATCCACTCTCCAAGAGTCACTAGTGGGACGCAGATACCGACGGCAGTGCTTGTCCACCTGAGGAGCATCAGTCTGCACCCATCTGTACACGGTTGAATGGTCCACTCTCAAGCCCCGTTCATGGGTCAATTCTTCCACGGTCCCTATAGCTGAGGGGGTAGCGGCAGTACCAACGCACACAGCGCAAGATGATTGCAGGTAAGAATCTCCTACCCTACCAGAAAGCCCCATTGTTGCAATAAAAAACCATTAACCCCTCCTACCATTGATATAAGCGGCCGTTACAGCGTGCTGTGGGGATTCAAAAACCTGGGCAACTGGACCAGACTCGATCAATTGCCCAGTCTCATCAGCTACCCAAAACAGCGCCACCTCATCAGCGATGCGCCTAGCCTGCGCCAGGTTGTGGGTGACAACAAGTACCGTATATTTACCATGAAGACTAGTTATCAAATCCTCTACCACTGCACTAGAAATCGGGTCGAGAGCACTGCAAGGCTCATCCATGAGGAGAACTTCCGGTTTCAGCGCTAGCGCTCTAGCCAGGCATAAACGTTGTTGTTGACCACCAGAGAGTGAGAGTGCAGGTGCCTTCAGTCTGTTTTTTACCTCATCCCAGAGACCTACATTTCGCAAAACATCTTCGACAATGCGATCGATTTCTTCCCGGCTCCTTACCCCATGTTCTCGCAAGGGAAATTCGATATTTCTAAAAATAGAGAGCGGGAAGGGGTTGGGTTTTTGAAACAGCATTCCCACTTGACGACGCAGAGAAATCACATTGAGTGCTTGCACATCCCGATTTCCTAGTAAGATGCGCCCTGATACCTTACAGCTTGGTGTTAGCTCGGCTAAGCGGTTCAGACAAGTCAGGAAGCTAGTTTTACCACAACCTGAAGGACCGATTAGCGCTGTGATACCACCGGATTTGATCTCGAGAGACACATCTTTAAATGCAGATTTATTCCCGTAAAACAGGCTTAACCGCTCTGCTTTCATTGAAAGTGGATTATTCCCCGTCAGTGATGCTAGGTCCTGCTCTCTGGTTATAGGCTTAGTCATAGCACGAAAATTTTGGATTGCCGGAAACGCTCTGCTAGCCATGATGTCGTGCCATTGATTAGTACCAAAAAGCCCACCAATACCAAAGCAGTAGCGTAAGCATGCGGCTCTCCTCCAGAGACATTCATGGCGAGGTCGTAAATGTGGATGGAGAGCGCTCGCCCTGAATCAAAAAGTGACTCCGGCATTCTATCTACATAGCCGCTGGTAAAAATTAGGGCTGCTGTCTCGGAGAGCGCTCGTCCTAGACCCAACAATAACCCCACGGTTACTCCAGGCATGGCAGCTGGCAGCAGTAGCTCCCATAAAATTGCGGTACGTGAAATTCCTAGTGCTGCAGCACAGCGTCGATAGTCTTCTGGTACAGCTCGAAACCCTTCCTGTGTTGACCGAATCAAAATTGGCAGCACCATGCACGCTAGCGTCAACCCGCCAGAGAGGATAGAAAAGCCCAGCCCCAACGTTTTACAAAAGAAAGCATTCCCAAATAGACCGAAAACAATCGAAGGCACACCTGCTAAAACATCCAAGCTCAAGCGCACCAACTGTCCCAAACCACTTGAATTTGAAGCAAACTCAGCTAGTAGCACAGCAGTTCCCAATCCCAAAGGAACTGAGACTGCCATACAAACTCCGACAATCAAACTTGTCGAAACTACAATTGGCGCAATGCCGCCGTCTCGACCTGCATTGCTTGGGGATGTAGTGAGAAACTCCCAAGATATCTGACCGGTGCCATGCCAGAAAACGTCGCTCAACAGCCATAGCAGTGCTCCTGTAACCACAGTAGCAACAGCCCAAAGTATGACGGTCGGTAGCAATTCTGCTGGCTGTAGGCTGCTTATCCATAGGGGTAGGCTTCTGGTTACAGCTCGCTTCAGCGTAGAAGTAAGCTGAAGTTCATCCTCCTGGCCTGGAGTTGGTGAATTCTTAGACATAGATCCGTCCCCTATTGAGCAGTTCGGCAGCTATGACTAAAACAAAGACTATTACCATCAAAACCAAGCCACTGACAAACAAGGCAGCCCGATGATGGCCTGTTGCATAAGCCATCTCCAGAGCGATATTCGCCGTCAAAGTCCGTACTGGCTCAAATACATTCTTTGGCGTTTGTACTACGTTACCGCAAACCATCAGCACAGCCATCGTTTCACCAATCGCCCGTCCCGTTCCCAAGATTACACCTGTTAACAACCCTGACGAAGCTGCAGGCAAAACGACACCGTGCACTGTTGCCCAGCGTCCCAGTCCCATTGCTGCACAACCGCGTAGATACTCGGGTGGCACACTTGTCAGGCTGGCATCCGCAACTAAGGTTATGGTCGGCAGAATCATCAATGTCAGAATTAGAATCCCGGCTAACAAACTTGCTCCCGGTGGGCGAATGCGTCCGATAATTGGCACCAGCACGACCAGGCCCCAGAAACCATAAACTACCGAGGGGATGCCTGCTAACAGCTCAACTAAACGCCGATATAAATTGGCGATCGCTCTTGGGGCATAATAGTGGCAAAAAATCGCGCTGGCAATGCCTAGCGGCGTTGCTATTAAAACTGCTCCTACCGTTACTAATAGCGTTCCCCAAAGCATCGGTAGCAGGTTAAATTCTTCACTGGTTGGATGCCAGGAGGAATCGTTGAAGAATCGGGCTAAACCGATACTTTGCAGAATGGGTAGAGTTTCCCAAACTAGAAACAGTATTATCAGCAGAACAATCGCTGCCGCCAAAAGCGCCATTCCTCGCAATATCCAAACCAGAATAACTTCACTGCGAGACGGGGACAAAATATTGCTCCTTCACAACATCCTGCGCCTGCTGGGAGCGGGCAAAGTCAATAAAGTCCTTTGTCAATCCAGTTGGTGACTTGTTCGTAACGAGGTTGAGGGGGCGAGAAATTGGAAAAGTGCCGTTGCTGACGTTGGTGATGGAAGCAGCTACTCCTGCCACTGGCAGCAGTTTGATTGGAGTCTGGTGGGTGGCAGCGTATTCCCCAGAACCGATGGATACGTAACCCACGGCGTTGGGATTTCCAGCGACTGTCTTGATGCCTTGCTCGTTATCACCAATTACCACATCGGGTTTGATATCCTCAGTTTTGAGTTTGAAGTGTTCAGAAAACAATTCCAGGGTAGAGCGGCCCTCAGCTTTGTTGACGACTGTAATCGGAGCATCTAAACCGCCGACTTGTTTCCAGTTATTGATTTTGTCAGTATAAATATCAACAATTTGCCGAGCATTCAAACTTTTAACCGGATTATCGCTATTTATAATCACAGAGATGCCATCCTTGGCAATAGTGAACGCTTGTAAATCCTTTTCGGTACCTTTGAGCGATCTTGACACCATCCCTATATCTGCCACTCTCTGGCGGGCATCCGCAATCCCACGCGAAGAACCACCCGTTTGCACATCAACACGCACCCCTGGATGCTCAGCCTCATAACGCTTCCCTATCTCAGAAGCGAGCGGCGCGACAGTGCTGGAGCCAGTCAAGACTAGCTTACCTTGTGGTGTATTGGCTGACTGGTTAGCCGCTGATGGCGGCTTTGAACAAGATTGCAGTAATAGACAGGTGGCTGCCCCAATAGAAAGAGGTGCCAAAATTCGTAAGTTCTTCATTGATTGTGAATAGTGGTGTTCTTACTGGAGAGCTATTAAACGCTTCCGTCAAAGGAGAGACGGCAACATCCCAATTCAATCGCCCTACCACCACCGGCACTCTTAACAGCGGGCTCTAGTTGATACAGCACTGTCTTACCTTCACGCGTCGTCCTGACAAATCCTTTGTCCCGCAGAACCTTTAGATGATGAGATAGTAAACTCTGCTCCAATCCCAGTACAGCATTCATCTCCCCAACGTTCTTGGGTCCGCTCCAAAGGAGTTCTAAAACCTCTAAACGTGTTGAGTCAGTTAAAGATTTTAGCTGATGGGCACAAAAGGACTGAGATGAAACTTTTTTAGCATTCATAAATTACCGTAAAGGAGTTTTATCAATCCCCTCCTAATTGCTCAGAGGGGAATTGATACCAAATTATATTCATATGAATAACCATTCATTCATTGCAGCTTAACCTTTCTTTAAACAATCATGTGGGGGTAACAGTGCAGTGGTTGCGCGAAAAGCAGACCGTGTAAGCAATCTAGACCTAATCAGCTATGCACTATTAAGCTACTCAAAACTTACCGGTCTCTCTTCCTTGAATGCCACTGCATCGGTAAAGATGTAGGTTTTGTTGCAAAAATAGGAGAAGCCAGAAAGACTCCTGAGTCATCACCCAGCTTAGGCAGCCACGCCCAATCCTTGAGCCATGAAGTTTAGTTGCGCTTGCACCTCTCCCTTTGATACTGTGATCACTTGTCCTTTCCTCAGCATGTTCGCCGCCTCATATCCCTTTAGTGTGCGCCTGGCCTTGTTGAAGGACTTGAACTCAAGTCCTGGTTTAATCAGCCGCTGGAGAAAGCGGTGGTCCTGTTCAATCACATTGTTGAGGTACTTGTGCTGTCGCAGTTCGGTAGATTGCGGCAGCGCCTTTTCCTCCTGAAGGGCAGCACAAAAGCTTGCTGCGCTGCTGTGACCCTAGCTCCCGCTGACAAGCAGCATAATGAAGTTGTGTACTTCAAGACCCAGAATGGTTGGTCGAGTCCGAAATATGGGGAGCTTGCATGAGGTAATTAAGCTGAAGTAACTTTCTCCTTAAACAGTTTGCCGGCTGAGAAAGCAGGAACCTTAGT
>CADCWO010000252.1 GCA_902806435.1 uncultured Synechococcales cyanobacterium
CTCTTTTCCAAGATAATAGCACTCTAAGTTATTCGGCAAAATCATTTTTTTCATGTTCATTTTTTAATCGTTTCTATAAAGTCAATTATGATTTTTTCGTACTACCTGTTTTATGGTTAGCTCCTTAAAATGTCTACAAAAGCTAGTCCATCGGCCTAAAAAGTTGTTTGATACATTAACTAAGAAATCGCAGGCTTCCCTGTAGACAAAACCTGTTCCACAATATCACAGGCTCGACTAACCCCCCCAGCACAACGAATCGCCTCTTGTAACCTAACGGCATTCTGTTTATAAGAATCTTCCGTCAACACCTTTTGGATCGCGGTTCGTAATCTGGGAACGTTGATACTCCTTACGGGTAAGGCTTTCCCGCATCCAGCCCAAACGACACGCGCTGCGATCCCCGGCTGATCGTTGGCAATGGGAATTGCCACCATTGGTATTCCATTATTAAGAGATTCCAAAGTAGTATTCATCCCCGCGTGGGTAATGGTAAGGGTGGCTTTTTGCAATAATTCCAACTGGGGAGCATATTCTACAACAAGGGGTGAACCAGCAAGTTCTGGAAGGAATTTGATTTTTGCTGAACCACCCAAAGAGATTACCAATTGAGCATCCAATCCTACACAAGCTTCAGCAATCTGTTGAAAAACTCCAATCAGGCGATTTTGGACAGTTCCCATCGAAGCGTAAATTAACGGTTGTCCAGTTAACTTTTCATAAGGAAAACCAGGAACTTCTCGACCGACTGGACTATGATAAGGTCCCGTAAAATAGAAGCACTGGGGCAATTGCTTCCTGGGAAATTCCAATTCAGCAGGCTGTTGACTGATTTGAGCTAATTGGGAATAACGTTCATTGGGGTTGGAGTGCTTAGGCAGCTTCCATTCCTGGCGATACTCATTAATCACTCCTGTGATTGGGTTGGTAATCTGCTTCAACACCTGATAACCGACTCGATTACGTAGTTGCCCCCATAAAGCTGGATTATAGTTCCAGTTTGTAAAATGAGGTGGGACACTGGGATCGCGATTCAATACCACCGCACTGCAAATGGTAATAAAGGGAATACCCAGAAAATCTGCAACAGTTCCTCCCTCTGGTGAAACCTGATCTACTAGCAAGGCTTCTACACCTGCTTCTTTCATCGCCTTTGGTGCATCCCGCAATAAAACAGCCGCAGTGTTTTTGAGGGTAATGATGGTATATCGTAATGCTTCACGGCCGCTTAGTTTGCCCAACTGAGCTAATAATTCTGCCATTACTCCTTGGGGAAACTCAGATTCTCCAATTCCTTTGAATTCCAATCCAGCCGCTAGTGTTTTAGATTCTGCATCCAGTAGCGCAAATAAGGTGACTCGATGACCACGCCGTTGAAGTTCTTTTCCTAGCGGAAGCATCGTGTTAAGGTGACCAGTTGATGCTGGACAGATGAGACCAAAATGAGTCATAAGCGTTTCCGGCTGCAAAAGTCAGTTAAGTTTAAATGTTACAGCTTTTAGGTGTTTGCTCAGAGGGGGGGGAGCATCTGACTTTGGCGGAAATATTAGATAGCGAGTAAACCATTGAGATAACCACAGCGTAATTGCAGCATCTGATTCACACTTGCTGAGTGCCACTGCGCCCCTGAGATTTTCAGTCTGCGGTCAATCTGCTTGACACCAGACTCAACTGCCCCTGACCCAATAGAGCATAGTTGCTCGGCTTGATAATAGGAATAGTTGATAATCCGAGCGCGATGTTTGGTGAGATAGGCACAAAAGTTCCGTGCCTGCTTGCGGCGACAATCAGCAAACATCGCAATGGCAGCCTCGGCTTTACCCTGCCATAGGAGGACCTCAGCTTGCTTTAAGCGCTTGAGAGAACCTCCCACCTTGTAGAGATTTTCTCTCAGGTGATACTAGTCCAAAATCTCCCATCGGGTCTCAGGGGGGTTGTGTCGCAAAAACCAGTCAATGGTAAAGTCAGCAGGACTAAACTTCCCTCCTTGCCCTCTGATGTCTACTCCTGCTTTGTTTAAATGGCGGCACTTTTTGCCTGAAATCATCCTGCTGCACGTGCGATGGTATTGCCGTTACTCCCTCAGCTATAGAGACTTAGAGGCGATGATGCAAGAACGGGGTGTGGAGGTGGACCACTCGACGATCAATCGTTGGGTCTTGAGGTACGCGCCAGAACTGGACAAACGTATTCGAACCCACCTCAAGACGACGAATGATTCATGGCGTGTGGACGAAACCTACATCAAAATTAAGGGAGTATGGAAATATCTGTATCGCGCTGTCGATTCGCAAGGGAATACGCTGGACTTTATGCTGAGTGCAAAGCGGGATGGCAAAGCAGCGGCAAGATTTTTTCGCAAAGTGCTCAAGGGTCAGCACACTCAAGCTCCACGGGTAATTACCGTCGATAAAAATGCTGCCTACCCAGCAGCAATTGAGACGTTGAAAGATGATGAGACGATAGACAAAAAGACGGAACTAAGGCAGAGCAAATATTTGAATAACCTGATTGAGCAGGATCATCGGAACATTAAGCGCATTGTGAAGCCGATGATGGGGTTCAGAACATTCAACAGCGCGAGACGCACTTTGCGTGGGATCGAAGCGATGAATATGATTAGAAAAGGACAACTGCAGGGCATTGGGCCAGGGAGTAGTGTGTCTCAAGCCAGGTTTATTGAAGCCCTCTTTGGAATTGTTGCTTAATGTGATGCAAACGATATGAATCATTCGTTAATAGAAAATCTTTGCGACACAACCCTGGCGAGTACTTAATCTTAGCAGGCAATGTGTTTGTTCCTGACGCAGAGAAAGAGCCCAACCAGATTGTTAGCCTGCTGGGGCACTTTTCCGAAGATTACGAACATCCCACAAAGCTTCAAGTGTTTCCGAGACTAACCCTGCAAAGCTGATGAAGTGCTTTTCATCTTCCTCAGTGAACTCACCTGCGTACTTATCGGACAGTTGTAGTAACCCCCAGTTGGTTCCGTCACGTCCGACAATCGGTGCAGACAGCCAGCCTCGCATGGGTGGATGCTTGCCTGCCTCTGTACCAAATCCCTTCCATTCTGGATGGGCTTCAAGTTCCGCTTGGGTCATTCGCACGGGTCGATTGTGCCGCAGTAGCCACCCATGAGTGCCATACCCAGTTGCAGGAGTATTATAGTTTGCCCATGCAGCATACTTCTCTGAAAGCGAGAAATACTTGCGAATCGAACTCCAGTCCTCTTGCACAATGATTGCGATCGCAGATTGATGCGCCCCAATCAAAACTCGGATCAGCTCCACCGCTTTACTCAAGACACGATTCGCCGCATCAGTAAATTCTTCATCAATTGCATCAGGATTTGGTATTACTGGGTTCGGGGTTGCACCTGTGACAACATTGCGATAGATGTTTTGATGGACACTATGCTCTTCGTCGGGCATGGGGAAAGCACCTTTGGGGTAGTCGGGATATCTGAAACGATGCCTGCGTGCAACCTTGCTGTTTTACTATACAGGACTGATCGAGTGCGCTCAACCCAACCGTCCGGTAAAGCTGGCGATCGCTGCTGCAAGTTCCGCGGGTTCAACTGGCTTTGTCAGAACTATTCGGAACCCTTGAGCAAACGCTCGACTCCGGTTTAGTTGATCGCTCAGAGCAACCACAAAAAGTTGTTTTTCTTGTCCAGCCTCTAGCAGTTGTATTTGCTGACTCAGCACACTCAAATCTTCAGCAGTCATTTCAAAATCAACGATAACTACGTCAACTTGAACCTGCCTTAGCTGTTCAGACATCATCGTGACAGTTGCAGTTGTGACTTGTGCTCCCCGGATTACTCCAAGTTCCACACGTATTTGCTCGCAGGCATCGGGTGCATCTGCCACAACTAAAATGTGTAAACCTTCTAGATTTAGCAAGCCAAAGCGATATCCTGGTCTTCTAGTTTTGCCCCAATCGCACATTAATTCGGTAATTGTTCGTAGCGTTTCGCCCTGGGAAGTTAGCGAATACTCAACTCTGGGTGGAGTTTCTTGATAGACCTGACGATCGATTAAGCCGTCTGCTTCTAACTCGCGTAACTGTCGGGTTAATACTTTTTGGCTGATCCCCGGAATCAGCTGCATTAGCTCATTCGGGCGTTTCGCACTCTGTCTCAGCCACCACAGGATGGTGGACTTCCATTTGCCACCAATTACTTCAGTCGTTACTTCCACTGGGCAGCCATACTGCTCTGCTAATCTACTCATACTCCATTAGAGACCATTTGGTAATAATTGAATGCTCGTGGTACTACTTCTTGAAGCGGCTTTTACAAGTCAATTCAGAAAAGTTTATAGGAGATTCTCATGACAATCTATACAGATCCAGCCAGTACCAATTCTTTACTAAGTAGCACAGTAGCAGCATCTACCACACGCTCCAGCTTTCCGATCAAACCAGGCAAACTCTTCATTGCTGGTGAATGGCGCGATGCTGCCAGTGGCAAAACGTTTGACGTCATTGACCCAACCACAGAGGCAGTAGTTGTCCAAGTTGCGGAAGGTATAAAAGAGGATGCTGAAGCTGCGATCTCCGCGGCTCAACGTGCCTTTGAGCAGGGTCCCTGGGGGCAGATGAGCGGGCACGAGCGGGGTGAAATCCTCTGGCGAGTCGGTGACTTGTTTCTCAAGTACGGAGAAGAACTAGCATTCTTACAGGCAAAAGAAATGGGGCGGCTGTTTACCGACAGCATGGCGATCGATATTCCCCATCTGGCCAATATATTCCACTACTTTGCAGGCTGGGCAAGCAAACTTGAAGGGTCAGTTAAACAAACCACGAGAGGATTACACACCTACACGCTCCGGGAGCCTTTAGGAGTTGTCGCTGCGATTACGCCGTTCAACTTCCCCTTGGTTCTCTCAGTTCATAAATTTGCTCCTGCCCTTGCCACAGGGAATACGATTGTCCACAAGCCTGCCTCCTCGACACCGCTTTCTGCCATCAAAGTTGCAGAAATCATGCAGGAAGCAGGAGTGCCAGATGGAGTGTTTAATCTGGTTCTAGGGCCGGGAAGCACCGTTGGGCATACGCTCTCAACGCATCCCGATGTTCATAAAGTTGCCATCACAGGTTCGACGGCGAGCGGAATTCGAGTCATCAAAGATTCAGCCGACACATTGAAGCACCTAACAATGGAGTTGGGGGGTAAGTCGGCCAACATCATTTTTGCTGATGCCGATCTAGATGCAGCAGCAGAGACTGCTTACTATGGCATGTTTTACAACAAGGGTGAAATTTGCTACGCCGGATCGCGCATGTTGATCGAGCGATCAGTATACGACGAAGTGCTGGCTCGCGTGGTGGAGTGGGCAAAGCGCACTAAAGTGGGTGATCCACTTGATCCTGTCAGTCAAATGGGACCGATCGCGAATAAGAGCGAGTACGACAACGTGCTGCGATATATGGACGTTGGCAAACAAGATGGGGCACGGCTGGTCGCAGGTGGCAAAGCAATAGACATTGGTACGGGCAAGGGCTACTTTGTGGAACCGACCGTATTTGCCGATGTCAATAGCAACATGACAATCGCCCGCGAAGAGACCTTTGGTCCCATTCTTTCAGTCATTCCCTTTGACGACTTTGAGGACGCGATTCGCATCGCTAACAGCAACCAGTATGGCTTGGTTTCGGGTGTGCATACTCGCGACATCAAGAAGGCGCATTGGGCTGCGGCTCGTCTAAAAGCAGGCACCGTTTGGGTGAATACCTGGGGACATTTCGATCCATCTAGTCCCTTTGGTGGCTACAAAATGAGCGGCTATGGACGGGAAAACGGTCGAGAAGCATTAGAGTTTTATCTGCAAACTAAAACCGTTTGGGTTGATCTGTCATAGATTGTCTCCGCTAGGGATGGTTTTGTGAATCGTCCCTCCAACGACTTTAATTTAAGCTAGTACATTTACATTTGGAGAATTGCAGGTATGGAACTCGCAGGAAAAACCGCAATCATTACCGGAGCGAGTAGCGGCATCGGCAAGGCAATCGCTCAAGAGTTGGATGCTGCTGGGATGAATTTGGTGCTGACGGCACGATCACAGGATAAGCTTGACCAACTGGCTGCATCGCTCAAAAACGCTAAAGTGCTTGCCGCAGCGATCACCGATCCTGACGTTCCTCAGAAATTAGTAGATTTTGCGATCACTACCTTTGGGCAACTGGATGTCGTGATCAACAATGCTGGAGCGATGACCGTTGGCTCAATTGAAGAAGTGGATATCGAAGCAATTTGCCAAATGGTCCGCCTCAATGTGGAATCAGTTTATCGGTTGGCGTACATCGCGTTGCGTCATTTCAAGCAAGCAGGCAGCGGATTCTTGATCAACACATCCAGCATTGCTGGGTTGAAGACATCTGCTAAAACTGGAGCCTACAGCGGCACAAAGTTTGCAGTTGAAGCATTTACCGATGCCCTACGGATGGAATTAGCTGGAACAGGAGTCAAAGTTGCTGCCATTGCTCCTGGCACTGTTGATACAGGGTTGTATGACCACTGGGAGCAAGACAGTAAAAACTGGGTGATGACCGGCGGTGCGCTCCACCCCCAAGACATTGCTCGTTGCGTCCGATTTGTTCTCGAACAGCCCGATCATGTACTAATTCCTCGAATGTTGGCAGTTCCGATCAATCAACCTGTGTAATGATGTCGGAATAGCTGCGAGTGCCGGGGCGGTTGTGTACCCGGTTGTGTCGCAAAAACTGGTCAATGGTAGGGTAAGTAAGCCCAGCTTTGCCTTCTTCCCCTCCGATGTCTACTCATTCTCTGTTTAAGTGGCGGCACTCTCTGCCCGAAATCATCCTACTGAATGTACGGTGGTACTGCCGCTACTCCCTGAGCTACCGAGACTTAGAGGAGATGATGCAGGAACGGGGGGTGGAGGCGGACCACTCGACGATCAACCGTTGGGTCTTGAGGTACGCGCCAGAACTGGACAAACGTATTCGAACCCACCTCAAGACGACGAATGATTCATGGCGTGTGGACGAAACCTACATCAAAATTAAGGGAGTATGGAA
>CADCWO010000253.1 GCA_902806435.1 uncultured Synechococcales cyanobacterium
TAGTCTGTCACCTGAGTCATCAGGACTTGCACCAGCGCTATCGTCAAGCCACTGATTCGGTTGAGCGCACTCACTATCAGATCCTCTGGCTGCTTGCCTCAGGTAAAACGACTCAGCAGGTGGCTGACGTCACCGGGTACTCTCTGCGTTGGATTCGGGTGATTGCCAATCGCTACAACCAACAAGGGGAAGCTGGAGTCGGCGACGGGCGACACCACAATTCGGGAGCCGAAGCGCTGCTGGACGAGGTGCAACAAGCTCAATTGCTACAAGCCATTGCAGCGCCAGTGACTGAAAGCGGATTGTACAACGGACGCAAGGTCGCCGAGTGGATGAGCCGAGTGCTGGAACGTCGTGTTGCCCCTCAACGGGGTTGGGAATATCTCAAGGCGATGGAATACCGCTTGCGGGTGCCCCGCCCTGCTCACATTCAATCTGACCCACAAGAGCAGGCGCAGTGGAAAAAAAACTAGCCCGTCGAGTAGAGACACTGCGCCAACGCTACCCTGATAGCGAGATACAGCTGTGGGCAATGGATGAGCATCGCGTTGGACTCAAGCCGCTAGTGCGAAGGATGTGGTTTCCTTGGTGGCAAACGCCTACGGCTGATGTGCAGTGGCGATTTGAGTGGGTGTGGGTGGATGGTTTTGTCCACCCAGCTAGCGGCGAAACTTACTGGTGGATTGTGCCCCAGGTTAACACTGATTTGTTCAACCGAGTGCTGGCTGATTTCGCACAGCATTTTGGCGTGGGCAAGGATAAGCAGGTACTGGTGGTGCTAGACCAAGCAGGATGGCATCCCTTGTGAATCGCTCCAACTTCCCGAAGGATTGCATCTAGAGTTCATGCCTGCTTATTCTCCTGAGTTGCAGCCTGCCGAGCGTCTATGGCAAGTCTTAGACGAACCCGTTGTCAATCGTTGCTTTGAGTCCATTCAACAGTTGGAACAAGTGTTGTTTGATCGCTGTCGGGTGCTGCTCAAGCAACGGGACTTCATTCGAGGGCTGACGCATTTCCATTGGTGGCAGGAAATGGGCGCTTAACGGTAAGCATTTAACCGGATTTCATATAACTCTGATTTTTCAGCCACAACGCCTATGCCTCAAATTGTTGTGTCTATAGTGCCCTAGCGATATGTAACAGCTAACGTGAACCGCTTGCCACGTTGAACCCATTTCTTACCAGTTTGATCCGCCAGGTACTCAAGCAAAAAAAAAGAAACGCAAGATTTTTAGCTTTTCTTGAGAAACCAAGCTTTTATAAATTACTGAAGTACTTACTGAAGTAAATCAGTAATCAATATTTTCAAGTGCTCGACGAATTATGATGCGGACAAGTTCCGTCTTAGGCTTGCCGCTATCTGTACTGAGCTGGTCCAGCCGCCTGTGCAAAGACCGCGGTAAATCCACAGTAAACCGAACACTTGACTCTGTTGCTTGCTCATCTCCTAGTAATTCTTGGCGTAGCGAGTTACTAGTAAGTTGGTCTGAGCTAGCGCTGGGTGGAGAAGAAGGTTGCACCTGCCCTGTTTGAATGAACTGGCGGGCAGCATCTGACATCTTCTTACGCTCGGCCATACCCTACCTCCTCAAAAAGTTCTCGGTACTGACGAGCAAGTTCTGTGGCTGCTCGATTGCCCTTGAGGTCAAACAGGGTTGTACCTTGCCCCATGACATCAGCCGCGACTTGCCGCTGGTGAATCTCAGTTTTTAACAGCGGCACATCGGTATACTCACCCAGCGTTTCACGAGCTTCATTCAGTAATAAAGTTTTAGGGACAACCCGAGTTAGGAAGCTGAACGCTTTAGGGGCTCCACTGCGGATTTGCCTAGCCCTACGAACTGCTTTAATTGCCTCTGCTGAAGCAAAAACATCGGGTGTACTTGGTTGAACCGGGATAAGAACCACGTCTGCTAGTAAAAGAATTGCCCGCTGTACCTCAGCAAGCCCACCGGCACCATCCACCACAACCTCGTCATGTCCTTGAGCGATCGTGGGTAGTTGGTCCATCAGTGGGTCAGGCTCTATCAGACGAAATACCGCAGGCTTCTTAATCCCTTCATCCAAGTTTCCCACCCAAGCCAAACTGGTAGCCTGCCCATCCGCATCGACTAGGGCAACCTTTTCACCTTTATCTAGCAGGTAGCGGCATAGGTGCACAGCGCTAGTGCTTTTGCCACATCCTCCTTTCAAGTTTAGGAATGCTGTGATCATGACTTGCTCTCTGGGTGCCTTACAAGTAACATAAGCAGCTCATCAATTTAACACTGACTGACTTACTGAAGTAATGCAGTAAATAAATACTTAATTTTCTTGACGCCGAGACAGGATAAACTTAGAGGCTGGACTTAGTAGCTCACCGTTATGGGCTGTATTACCCCAGCTGCGTCTAGAATTGGTTTTAGGTTGAGCCTGTTTGCGATCACCTCCAACCATTACTGGGCAAGGCTTCTAGGCGCTAAAAGGTACTCGTTGCGTACACTAACCGTTAACCTTAGTCATGCTCTCAATTAATTATGGAGTGAGGCTTTCAAGGATTGGATAACCTTCCTCGGTCAGACCAAGCGCCTTGTTGGGAGTATGACGGTATATCACCCCTTGTGGGAACAATGGGAGAGGTGGAACGAACCAGAAGTAAAGGGCCTGCGATCCAGGATCGCAGGCCCTTTTTTATCCTTTTACAAATCGCCCTGTTTTAGGAACGCAGCGTGGGCTGTGGTTTAACTACTTGATGCCAGTTATCCGGTAGAATAGCTGCTTCTTGGTTGCCACTGTTTCCCTACTCCATGTAGGCTCTAGTAGCACCATGGCAGACAGGTAGCCTCTCAGAGCTTCTGGGGTAGGAATATAATCCAATAAGCGTTGGAAAAGTAGTTAAGGGCTTCCTGGTAGTTGCCTCGTTAGGCCTCCAGTACTGCCACCTCTAACGCCCAATAGTATTCCTGCTGCTTCCGCGTTCCTGTTTCTCACTCATGCGGTGCTCTGATGGTCCTGGGGATGCATTCCCCTCGCTGGTCAATGAATCCCAGCCCTATGTGAGGTTTTGTCAAATCAGGGCCGTGTATTTGGGTTATAGGCAACAGCTGGCAGAGCAAAGGTCAATGCAGTGGTAGTTGCGATCGCGGTGCTGATGATAAAGCGTTTCATTTGGTTGGCCCTCTAGGTCGCTTAAGGGAAAATTAAGGCTTTGCGTCTGCGGGAGATAGGAGCCCAGTGACAGTTATCAGGGAAGTAGCCACGGGAGTTATCCATCCTTTTAAGGGAATACTCTGGACCTGGACGCTTACCCATACCAGCTAGGAAAACCTCAAAGTCTTCTCACTGCTTGCAGATTTTGATACCGTTACCTGAGCAATGTCCTCTCACTGAGCGCCAAGTTTGGTAGGTTAGGCTTTGCTTCCCTGCTGCGGTATGCCCGTGTTTTTTGTTCCCTTTTAAGCAACCGCAAGAGTTTTTGAGCTTTAGTAGATTAGATTGCCTAACTCCGATGGTTCCGCAGTCACACTGGTATTCATAGTGGCGATGGATTTTACCGGGGGAAGTTTGTACTTGCCTCAGAATCACGCACGATCCGAAACGTGTTCCTGGCTTTATGGGCTTTCGACTAACCTTCCCCTTGGTTTGCTCTTGGTCCTCCAAGGGTTTTCCTCTGCGTTGCCGATGTAAATTGAACATGGCTAAGGTTCCTTTTCGTTGGTTGACTCGGGCTGGTAGTCGGGATTGCTCTGTAGGTCCGTTTCTCTAAAGTCTTGGTAGAACTTCTCCAGATTTTCTTGCGCGAAATCATGGAGCAGTTGAGGTAGCTCTTTGGTTCTAGGAGGCTGGGGTAGCAGGATCAGGACTGCTACCCCCACAGCGGCAATTAGGTATTTCATGGCCCGTCTAAAACGGGTAATCGTTAGCAGGCTCGTCATCATGGTGAGAGGAAGCCCGTTGTTCTCGATCTGGAGATCAATGCACTGATAGACGCCATCGCCATCAAATTCTGTATCGGGATAATTCTTGAATATCTCTGACGGTTCTAGAGGTTCAAATGTTCTCATCACTGATGAAATAAGTACGTTCTTGAAGTAGCATCTTGCTAACTTCCTCAGTTTGAGTTTGTTGAACGGGGGAATCCAAAGGGAGTCCTAGAGGGTAATATTTCGGGGGACTCCTTTGCTATGAGAATTTGTCAGTCAGTTGGTCAATATTCTGGTTAGCTGGCGGCCACCGATAGAGTCGTCAGCCAGCTAAGGCAATATCGAAATACTCTTTAGCTGTGACCCTTGCCCAGCTTGGATAGTGAGGATTCAAGACGGGAACTAAGTCATAAAAGATTTCACTGAAGACTCTCTCATTCAGCTCTAAGGCTTGCGTCAGGTGCTGATTGAGGTTTACTGCATCCAACTCACGGACATCTTTTACCAGCGATCCCTGGATCAAGCAGTAATGAGGGCAGAGGAGCGAGCGGTAGCAGGATCAGGGCTGCTACCCCCATAGCGGCAATTAGGTATTTCATGGTCCGTCTAAAACGAGTAATCGTTAGCAGGCTCGTCATCATCATCTAGAGTTAGCAACATCCAATTGGAGAATCTCCAACCTTCGGGGACTAGTGTGCTCTCAATCCATTGGATAATGCGTGGGGTGAGAGGAAGCCAGTTGTTCTCGATCTGGAGATCAATGCACTGATGGAGACCATCACCATCAAATTCTGCATCGGGATAATTCTTATAAACTTCGACGCTGACGCGCACAGTAGCGGTTCCCAGGTCAGCCATGAAGTAAGGGGCAGCTTGGGCTAATAAGGCAGCTAGCAGTACTAGAGGGCTAAAGCCAGTTCGATACCACTAAGTAGATCTTCCCGCAAGCCCTCCTGCATTCTTTCCTGCTTAGCTATTCGTTCAATGCTAGTGATGTAGAGCATCTGTGCCTGCATAAGTAATCTGCCGCCGCTTATCTTGATCGTTGGGCAGCATTTTGAGATGAACACCTCTGTGGATATTTACGTATTGGGTCCAGCTAACGCTTGGGTGCTCAACACGTCCTACCGGGAGTTTTTGACAACCCATTGATCTCCGCTGGACGGCTGAGTTTCTTGCCGATGCAAGGCATCACATAGCGGTTGCTCTAGTTGAAGGGGAGGTTGTCGGTATGGTGTCGGCACTGCATTACGTGTACCTCACCAAGCCGCCTTTCCTAGATCAGTAGGCCAGTGACCGGAATATAGAGCCTTCAACTAAGGAACCAATCATTCAGAAACAGCCTGCAAAGATGAAGCGTTTGACCCTGGATATTTCTGAATCTCTGCATCGTGCTATTAGAATGAAGGCGGTTGAAGAAGGTACAGCAATGACTGATCTTTTACGGAACTTACTGGAGACGCATTATCTCTAGAGGATCTGTGAAAGATTTGGAGGCTGCCTGCTCTTCACAATGGCTCTCCACCTTCACTAGCCAATTCCTGAGCAGCCCGATAAAGTTGTTCCCCCATACGAGATCCCGAAGCAACTAAGTTGTCTAATAACGGGGTGACAGCCGCGATCAGTTTTTTGCGCTTTGCCAAAACCAGAATACCCACCGTACCGATCTGATTCAGACCTTGTGCCTGTGCTACCCGTCGTCCTCTAGCTTCATCCAGCAGCAGCAAATTTGCTTCCAGCTCAATTGTCAGAACGATCGCCTCACTTTCACCTTGGTCTAGCCGCTCTCTCAAAAGTTCCACTGCGGTTCGGTCATGAATATTAACTACCTGTATCCAATCAGCCGCCTCTACTTCCACTGCTCCTGGCCGCCCCTGCCCGAAAACAACAACTTCATCTCGAACAGCAGGGGGTACTAGGACCTCATTGTATAAGGATCTCAGTAAATTGAAATAACCAATTTGAGCTAAGGCAATCAGTGGACCTGCATTAGCAACCACTGTCATGCAGAACCCTGCCCTAAATAATCTTCGGCAGCTGTGACCTCTGCTGCTAACTCAGCCGCTGTCTCCATGAAATACGGGATATTCCGTTGCGCCAGTAGTTGAATAAACTCCCACTTCGAGATGCCTAGTAATTCAGCCCCCTTACCCGTTGAGATTCTCTCTTGCCGAAACAGCTCTAGCGCAACCAGTTCCAGGATTTGAGATCCTAGCTGAGACTCTGGAATGTCGAGTGCTCCAAGTAAATCCCTAGGTAGCTGTAAGCTCACTGTCAGCTTACTCATGGCATTTATCCTACGATCAATGTTTTCTAATAATGAATCACCTCACCGTAAGGGCAGATAAAGGTTCCATTTCCCCTGCCCACTTACCAGTGACTTATGACACGGCATCTTGCCAAGTTGCTTCACTCCTCGTTGGGCCTGCACCTACTAGAGTCAGAAGTAGAACTTCGTAATCTACAGTTTCGGTACTCTGAGCTGAGCAACAACCGACAGCAAATATCTTAGCTGTAATTAGTTGACTTCCAACACATCGAGAGGTTTTTACTCGCTCCCTCGCTGGCTATTTTCCTCCAATCGCTGCACAACTTCACTAAGCTGAGTGACCTGCTCACGGACCGCTGTTAGCTCCTGTCTGATTGCTGTTAGTGCTTCATTTTCCGTAGGCTTAGATTCGACCTCTTGAAAGTGATCATGCAAAACTTGGGTCAAAGCCGCAGAAAGCGATTTGATTCCCTTATCTTGCTGGTACTTCCTCAGCCGTTCGTAGAGCGCCAGGTCTGGATATGCAACGATTCTCGGGTTTTCAGTGGCCATTGTGGTAAACCAGTCTTGAAGAATCAAGCCTACCAGTTCCCCGTACGTGCTCACTGAATCAGGAGCCAGCTACCATATTTCTAGCTAACAGTGTGCTAAGATGTCACACTGTTAGCTAAGCCAACATACTAAGATGTTGAGGTTCATGAAAAACGTGCAAAATTGATGAAACCAGCACAAGGAAATCAAAAGATGCCTTATGCTGGTTCCAAATTCCGCGAGCTGTTAGCCCTACAGACTGCAATCTAAGGCTAGCAGTTCTCTGGCCATATCAACAAGGGGAGAACTGTAAATGAAGTCAAGTATTGAGCAAAAACCTCTACTGCTACCGCCCCAGCTTGCTAGGAAAATCGGCCTGAATGCCGCCTTAGTCCTCCAGCAGATCCACTATTGGCTGCAAAAGTCTAAACACTTAATTGGTGGGGTTCGCTGGATTTACAACAGTTTTACAGCTTGGGCTGCGCAGCTACCCATGAGTACCAGGACAATCCAGAGGGCAATCGCAAAACTAAAGGTACTGCGGCTGATTAAAGTTGAACGACGGGCCGCTCAGGAGTGGGACCAAACTAACTGGTACTCGATTGACTACCAGAGGCTGACGGAGCTGGAAGCATTGATTTTACCGAGTGCGCCAAGTTGTCGTGATCGACCATGCCAAGTTGACGCTATCGATCACGACAACTTGGCAACCTCATATACAGAGACTTCAACAGAAGAAATAAACACAACAAACACACCTAGCAGCAACCCTGTTGTTAAAGAGGCTAAACAGGAAAAGAAAGTAACTAACAAAGAAGAAAGCCGGTTGGCTGAAGTTAAAGCATTAGGAGTTCAACCAAATAAGTTCCTGACCCACGCAATCCAAACTACTGAGGATCAAGTATTCCGCCGCGCCGTTGCTGCCTTAAAAGAAGCGATTTCTAAGCGTAGAGCAGTAAATCCCACTGGCTACCTGGTTCAAGCACTGCGGGAGCGCTGGGGACCAACTGAGGGCGAAGTGCGCCGAGGGAATGATTCCCCTGGCCACCTTAGTAAGACAAATAGCTCAATACCGTCCGGTTTTTCGGAGTGGTTCAATCTGGCGCAAAAACTAAAGCTGGTAACTCACAGCATGACTTGTGACGATGGGGTTCTCCGAGTCTTAACTAATGAGGATTGCTGGGAGGATTGGGGAGTGATGGCGGCTACCTTTTCAATTGCCTATTGCAAGCAAATGCTCTGTTTGGATTAGAAACCGCAATCACTGCCGTGGCCTTCAAAAAATTAGTCCTCTAGAATGGCGTAGCGTGGACCGTGAGCTTGACCGTGGCGGGTTATAGCATTGAGAAGTTTGCTTAACGCTCATTTTTCACTGGCTGGGCTTGGGTCCAAACTGCCGTTTTCCTGGTGGAACTACCCAAAGCGCACAATTGCCATACTTGATGAGCCGTTTCTCATAACCGGTTACTGCCAGGCTTTCATTTCCGACGCCTTGCCCTGCGATGCACTCACTAAGATTTGGCTGATTCCACTCAATCAGATTGTGGGCTAGCTGACCCTCCTGGCTGACAGCCCATCGCAAACTCTCCCACTGCTCCAAGCTGAGCTGACGACGGCCTGCCGGGTCTAGTTCTCCCATGGCTGCTTTGTGGAATGTCCAGCCCGTTAATCCTCCTAGGCCAAACAGCATCAGTGCGACAATTGCCACTGGCGTCAGTAGCTCCTTGAGATATTTGCCCCTCAGCTTAGATCCAGCATTCCCAATCAGAGTATTAGCCTGAGTCTCAACTGCCGTTAAGTACTTTTGAGAAGCAACCTTCAGGGCTGCTGCCAAATCCTGGTGTAGCTTGTCCCGTTCCTGCTGGGCTAGGACCAAGACTTCCCCTATATCCTGCTTTATCTGTGTGCGCTGGGAAGTTGTGAACTGCCTCAGCTCCGTGACCTGATCTTTGACTCCAGAAACCAACTGGCTGCCTGTTGCTTCCACTCCCTGAAGGTAACCCTTGATGTCAGCTTTCTGGTCATCAAGCCATTGCCGTATCTCCTGAAAGCGCTCCTGCTGCAACCTCAGCAACCGCCTAAACAGCGCCTCAAATTGCTCTGGAAATATCTCTAGCAACACCTCTAACTGACCTGTCGCCACCAGGAGCTGGAAACTGGGTTCATTCACATCCCACTGATTCCGAACTACCAGCTCTAGTACCTTTGCCTTGAAGGTGTCAGATCGTCCCTCCAAGAGCCGCTCCAGCGTGGTTTTCTCCTGCTCACTTAACCCTTGACCATGTCCATTGTGCTGGCTCATGGCTTGACTCCCAAGAGTGCCTCTGCCTTCATCACCTCTGCCTCAAACTGCTTCAACCACTGGTAGATTCTAGAGCGATGGGAGCGGCTGAGCGATGAGCCTTCTTCCACCGCTGCTCGAAACGTCAAATTGGTTTCATCCAGCAGCTCGAAGGTATCGTCATACAAGTCCGGCATCGTAATCACAACACCGCCAAGTTGCTCTAGCTGTTTCTTAGTTTTCGAATTATCAAGAATCCGAAACTTCTCCGCATCGCCAAAGTAGAGATTCTTCACCGCGACATACCCCACCGCATCGCCTGTAAAGTCCATCAACAGCTTGAGGGCATTCACTGAATCTTTTACCCGCGATAGCACAGAGACAATCGTGATGTCATAGCCCAGCTCTTTGGCTGAATCCAGTAACCCCATCTCTGCTTCTAGCTTCTCAAAAGCCTCGTTGCCTCCGGCTGGTAGGTCTACCAACATCACCTTGTCTCCTACCCCTTCCATATCATCCAAAAGAGCATCGGCCCCTCCTCGGGCACTGATGTCAATTCGCTTCACCCCATCCCCAAAGTCTTTGTAGTAACGATAGAGTTGAGCATTGCGCTTGTCGGCATCATAAGCCGCGCACTGAATATGCTTGCTAGCCAGTAAATCTATCATTCCCCGGGACCAAGTGGACTTCCCCGTTCCCCCCTTGTCACCTGTTACTGCAATCAAGTGCTTCTTTGTCGCCACTGATTTTGTATCAGCCTTTGCCTTCTCAACCGCTTTAACCATAGGTACCCCCTACAAATCCTCAGCTACTTCCACAAAGTTACTTGACTTGCGACCTGCTGATTTCTTAGTGCTCTTGGACGCTTCAGAACTATCTTCTAGCTGCTCTTGCTCTACAACCGCTTGCAGCTCCGCCTCAGTTTCCTGTGCAGAAGCATTACCTCTAGAAGCAAGCTTAGTTCCCTGGCTCCGCTTCCTAGCCCGTCTTCCGCTAGCCTTCTTCGCATCTTGGCGTCTAAACTCAGCCAAGTACTGCTTCAAAGAGCTACCTCTAATTTCAATCCCACTACCGCTTAGAAGCTCAGCAGCCTCATCAAAGCTGTATCCCTTCGCCAGAATACCTTCAATATCTTGCCGCAGCTCAGCAATTGCCTCCCGCAGCTCAAAGACTTCCTTTTGCTTCGGCGCTACTTCAGCAAGAACTGACTTAGCTTTATCAATTGCCGTCTTCTTAACCCGTGTCTTAGGAGCCATACCCCCGCCCTATTTCAATCAGCCAATTGTAAACAGCTTTTTACTGAGTCGAAGCTCAAAAGGACATAAATACCCCAACTTGTAATATTTCTTCTTCCGCTGCTACTACTATTGTTTTTCCGAGTAGTTAGCATGAGTGTACTTACTACACCTTTTTTCTTGCCTAAGGGCAACCGCTTCATTCCGCTAGCGCTACATTCGCTGAAAAAGGTTACGTGCGCCGGAGTTATCCTCTTGACCTCAGCTCTGAAGATCTTGCTTCTGGGAAACAGAAATGGCCTACAGTATCTGTCGGATCGCCAAGCTCAAAAATGGAGGAGCGATTACTGCATCAGAAAAGCATACGCTACGCCAGCGAGAAACACCTAATGCTGACCTCAAGATAGAGAATGAAAGGTTTATTGGACCTTCTCCTAGCTTTTTAAGTCCTTCCTTAGAGCAAGAAGTATTTGCCCGAATAGGTGAACAAAAGATCCGTAAGGATGCGGTGCTGTGTGTTGAGATTTTGCTGACCGCTAGTCCGGAATACTTCCGACCAGATGAGCAGGGTAGAGCAGGTAAATGGGATGCTCAACAGGTGAGTGCCTGGAAACAAGCGAACCATCAATGGCTGGGTGAAAAGTTTGATGACCGACTTGTGAGAGCTGAGCTACACCTGGATGAAGTCACACCCCACATTCATGCTTATCTAGTACCGCTGGATGAGCGAGGTAAGCTGAATTGCAAGAGCATTTTTGGAGGCAGGGAAAAGCTGAGCAAGTTTCAGGACAGCTATGCTCAGGCGATGGCTCCCTTAGGATTGGAGCGAGGCATCAAAGGTAGTAGAGCTACCCACACTCAAATTAAGGATTACTATGCTGCTGTTACCAAGGAATCGGATCTAACTCTGAGCCAGGAGGAGATCCATCAGCAGCTTGCGGATCGTCAGCGAGTTCTTAAAGAGAAGGTAGCGCTGGAGCATACGGCTAAGGGACTAGTTCAAGAAAAAGAGCGCCTGGAGCAGCACCTACAGACCCTCCAGATTGAGTTACAGGCGCAACAGCAGCAGGCGTTGACTTGGAGAACAAAATATCAAGCTCTAATGAGTCAAATGCGTGAGCTTCCCCTGGCTCAAGTGGCTCATGAACTGGGTTTAGACCCTGACCCCAAAGACAAGCATAAGTGGCGTGATGAGGACCACACGATCAACATCACTGGTACCAAGTTTTACGACTTCAAAGAATTCAAAGGGGGAGGGGGAGCGATTGACTTGGTAATGTACCTCGAGCACTCTAACTTTAGGGAAGCGATCCAGTGGCTACACGATCACTTTGGTGAGTCAGCAACCCTTCAGACGGTGAAGAAGCAGACGCACGAGGTGATAGCCGAAAGACCTCAGAAACCCTTCATTTCTCCTGAAGTAGCTGAGGATAACTGGCAGCAGGTCAGAACCTACCTAACGAATTCCCGTCGTCTCCCAGCTCAGCTCGTGGATCAGCTTCACCAACAGGGATTAGTTTATGCAGATGCTCAGCAGAATGCGGTCTTCTTGAGACGCTCTTTTGAGGGTGAGATTATGGGAGCTTCCCTGCGCGGCACTAGTGGGCAGAACAACACCTTCAAAGGGTTGGCCCCCGGAACTAGACGTTCTCAGGGTTGGTTCTATACTGTTGCAGGTGGCCGAGAGCAAGACCCGATCCAACAAGTTGTCCTGGCTGAATCGGCTATTGATGTACTTTCCTACCAAACCTTGCACCCGCCAGAGGAGAAAACCCTCTACCTCTCTACTGACGGAGTAGGTTATGTACCTCTAGAGCAGTTGCAGCAGCTTCCCCAGATCACTATTGCCCTAGACCGCGACCAGGCCGGGGAGCAGATGAGAGAGCGGCTGAGGCAGGATCTGCCTCAGGCTAAGCGTCATGCCTCTACTAATAAAGACTGGAACGAAGACCTCAAAGCCTACCTGGAAGCTTCGCAACAGCAGATGAGGGAACGACAACAATGGCTTGAGGAACAAACCCAGAAAAGAGGATTCGGTCTAGGTCATTAACATTTCAAAGATGTCGTTACCCTGAAAGTCTTGTTTGTGAGGAGAAGACATCCAACAGATGGTAAGGAACAACTACCGGGGTTTCCTACCTCCGTAAGATTTAGGTAGCAGGTGTTCCTCTGCACACTACAGCAGAAGGTCAAACGTAACTACGCTACTCAACGGATGCTAGTAACCTTTGCAGCATGACCGGGGTTCCTCATCAGTCCGCTCCAGCAGGAGTGTTGGACCGTGCCCATTTCCCAATACATTCTATTTCTAGATGCTGGGAAGGGGATAGTAGTGAACTACTACAGCAATTCAATGCTGTGCTTCTAAGCAGGCTTTGCAGTCAAGGTTGCAGGATTGGTGTTACCTGTCCTGTAATCATTTGCCACTTTCCATCTCATTTGATGTAAACATGCAAGTCCCTGACTTGTTTCTGTCCACGCTCTTTCATATTTAGCATCATACGGAAATTGACTACTGCAACTGTATCGGAATACCAATGCACCTGAACCTCATCGGTTGTGTATGATTCAATCTCAGCGTGCCTGACATTCTCTAATTCCATCTGCTTGTTTGCAACCCGACCATCTGGAAAGACAGCTAAGAAGTCGTCTGGTAGATCGTGTTCAATCACTGCTACGGCTGATCTAACCTTCTAACAAGAGACTGGCAAACGTGAACCCGTTGTTGGGTAAAGCTTGGTGTCTAACTTGATCGCTCAAGGTTCGGTTCAGCCTGACTTGAATCAAAAGCAACCCTTGCTTCACTCGGGGCTAAAGGTGGCAAACTAATTATGGCAAACAGTGGGAACACTAAATGAAGTTAGAAAACCACGCCGTGCAACGTTCATCAAGCGACAACTGAACCGATTGCACATAAGTGAAAACTCGAACGAACTTCAAGATAACCCGAACGAACTATTAGCAGGTTCTGACAATGGCACCCCAATTTTGGACACTAGAACAGCGAATCCAACAAAGCGAAGCCATCCGGCGCTGGATGCCCTGGAAACAAAGTACAGGTCCCAGGACTTCTGAAGGCAAGGCTACAACGTCTCAAAACGCTGTTAAGCACGGTGCTACGGGTATCGATGCCCAAGCGCTCGAAAGGCTTTTGGGACTTCTGAAACGCGATCGCGTTGCCATTGATGAAGGGTTAAAAAAGTGGGGTGAGTAAGTTTACCAACGACAAACTCCCGACAGAATGCCGACACTTATCTGGCATTTTGGATCTGTCAATTGAACTGTGTCAACAGTCAATTTCATACTGGAAGTCTGCCTTCAAATTCAATGGCAAATCGATTGAGTGCAGGCTTCCAATCTTTAATAGGCATCGTCCACTTTT
Source organism: uncultured Synechococcales cyanobacterium (assembly GCA_902806435.1). Taxonomy (GTDB): domain Bacteria; phylum Cyanobacteriota; class Cyanobacteriia; order Thermosynechococcales; family Thermosynechococcaceae; genus CADCWO01. The sequence continues at coordinate 13,601 of CADCWO010000253.1, forward strand.
TAGCAATGTTCCTGATGGCTAAATACACCACTTTGAGAACAGCCTCATCATTCGGAAAAATTCGGTGGTTGCGGGTAACTTTGCGTAGGGTCATGTTCACTGACTCAATCGCATTAGTAGTGTAGATGGCTCGACGAATGTCTTGGGGAAAAACAAACATCGGAATCACTTGCAGCCAATGGTTTCGCCAGCTCTTGCTGATGGTGGGATAGTGAGTGTCCCATTTCTCGGCAAACAGCTCCAGATTCAGCTCGGCTTCTATTTCAGTGGCAGCAGTATAAATCAGCTTTAGGTCGGCAGCGACTTCTTTGCGGTGTTTATAGCAGACATAACGCAAAGAATTGCGAACCAAGTGGACCATACACAACTGCACCCGAGTTTCTGGATAGACAGTCTCAATAGCCTCAGCAAACCCACTTAGCCCATCGATGCAAGCAATAAGAACATCCTGCACTCCCCGATTCTTGAGTTCGGTCAACACCCCTAACCAGAATTTAGCTCCTTCAGCTTGAGCAATCCACAGCCCCAGCAGTTCCTTGGTGCCAGTGAGGTTGACTCCCAAGGCCAAGTGGATAGCTTTGTTGATCACCCGGTTGTTCTCCCGAACTTTAACAACCAGCGCATCAAACCAAACAATTGGATAAACGGCCTCCAAGGAGCGGGCTTGCCATGTTTTTGCTTCCTCTATCACACCTGCATATTCTCATCGCTTCGGCAGGGTCAACTCAGTGACTTCGGCACCGGATTCTCACTCAACTTCGGCAGGGTTAATTTCATCTACTTCGACCAGTCAATTGGCTGTAGATCAGATCGCATGTGAGATCACCTTTGCTCCAAACGATAGCATGATCCATAGCTGGCTCCATTAGACAATGGCATATTCAGCCGCATCGGGTTGAATGGGACTGGTCAATTTCCGCATCGATTCCCCTTTGAGGGACAGCCTCAGCGCATCATGGACAATGCGGTCAAGCATGGCATCCGCCAAGGTGGGGTCTTGTATCTGTTGATGCCATTGAGAAACAGGTAATTGGGTGGCAAACAAACAAGCGGCTTTGCGGTAGCGTTCGTCGAGCAAATCTAATAGATCGCGCGCCTGCTCCTGAGTGAGGGGATCACGTAACCAGTCATCGAGGATGAGCAAGTTGAACGCGGCTAATTGTCGTTTCCATTTGGGAAATGATCCGTCGGCTTTGGCAAGTTTCAATTCCAACAACAGGTCTGCGGTTCTGAAGTAGCGCACCGTCTGTCCCTGCTGACAAAAGGCGTCTGCCAGAACCGAGGCAAGAAAGGTTTTGCCGACCCCGGTCGGTCCGACGATGATCAACTGGAGATGCTGATGCAGCCATTGTCCCTGCGCGAGTTCCAAAAACTTCGACTTGCTCAAGCCGCGCGCCACCTGAAAGTCAATGTCCCCCAAACTAGCAGTGGTGGTCAGGTGTGCCTGCTTGAGGCGGCGCTGGAGTCGTTGTTGAGCGCGGCGCAGATGTTCACGTTCCACTAATAGGGCGAGCCGTTCATCGAAGCTGAGGTCGTGATAAGTGCTGGTCGTCTGTTGCTCACTCCAGGCTTCGAGCATCCCCACCAGACGTAAGGCTTTGAGTTGTTCCACGGTCGAGGGATTCATCATGAGGATTCATTCCATTAGCAATAGTATTGGGCACCTCGGACGTTTGCATGTTCCACGACGGCAACGTCCGAGGCATCATCCGGTAACGGTTCCTTGTCCATCTGGGTTTGTAGCATCGAACGAATCCGACGCAAACTGACAATGCCAAACACATTGGCACGATGACAGGCAGCTTCCAGTCGTGCTGTACCGTACTGAGCCGCGAGGGACTGTAAGCCTCGCACGGTGCGGAACGCCTGCTCTTCATGGTCTTTGCGTTCAAACATTGCCTCCACCTGGCGGGTCGTCTGTTCTCCCACCTGCTGTGCCCAAGCAACAAAGCGTTCTTTGGACTGGCGCTTATAAGCCCAGTGTTCCGGCGGCATGTGGTCGGGTAGCGTCGTGTGGCGATGGGGCAGACGGCAGCGTTCATGGGCGGCAATCCGCTTGCCATCGTGAAAGATTTCGACCATCTGCTCAGACACCTTGACCCGCACCTCGTGCTGCACAAACCAGTAGGGAACGGAGTAATAGTGCTTGTCCACTTCGATGTGATAGTCCAGGTTGACCTTCGCCTGCTTCCAATGAGCAAAGGTGAAGGGTTGAACCGGTAAAGGCGAGAGGGCAGGCTGGTCTACCTGCTCAAACAACACGCGCCGCGACACTCCGTAGCCGTGCATCGTCCGCTCATTCAACGCCTTCACCCTTTGAGCAATGGCAGCATTGAGGTCACTCAGCCTGCTGAACTGCTCGTGCCGCAACGGTGCCAGCACTTGTCGTTCCACCTCCTGCACTGCCTTCTCGACCTTGGCTTTGTCACGCGGTTTGTACGGTCGGGCAGGCAGAATAGCGACCCCATAATGTTCGGCGAACTCCTGGTAGCTCGGATTAATGCCGGGTTCATAGCGGCAGGGGTCAGTGACACCGGACTTGAGGTTGTCCGGCACAATGCACTCTGGCACGCCACCGAAAAACGCGAGTGCCCGTTGATGTGATCCAATCCAGTGCGGTAATTCCTGCGAGGGTGTGGCTTCGGCGTAGGTGTAGTTACTCGCTCCTAAACAAGCCACAAAGATTTGTGCTGCCGTGACTTGTCCGGTTTCCTTGTCCTGCACAGGTACCGTCAGCCCGCAGTAGTCCACGAACAGCTTTTCGCCGCCCTTGTACACCTGCCGCATCGACAACTGGTGCCGCACTCGCCACTGGTTGTACCAACGGCAAAAGGTCGCGTAGCTACAGTTCCATTGCCCCTTGTCCAGTCCTTCCTGCCACAGCAGGGCGAGCGTTACCCCTTTGTGCTGTAATTGGGCATCCACTGTTGCGAAATCAATCGGTTCCTGCCGCTGTTCGCGGTTCTGTCTCCCTTTGCCCAGTGCCGCTTGTGCCTCACTGTCGCTCATTTGCGTCAACTGGGCATAGCTCAGGTTCTTGGCAGTGGCGCGACGAATGTAATCCTGCACGGTTGAGCGTGCCACCGCACAGCTTTGCGCGATCTGGCACTGACTATAGCCCAGATCGTGTAACCGCAAGATCTCTCGAAATTTTGCCACAGGCAGTAATCCTCCTTGTTGCTTCCGTTTCATGCCCCTGCTGCTGCCTCCGCTTGTCGTTGACAGCGAGTGTAAAGGGGGTGCCGAAGTTTGTGAGAATTACCTGCCGAACTTTGTTGAGAATGGGGTGCTGAGGTTTGTGAGAATTACCCGCCGAACTTTGTTGAGAATCACCCGCCGAACTTTGTGCGATTTTGCACACACCATCAGTGACATTAGAAATCAGTCCTGGGGACACCTCCGCCCCATATAGCTCCCAGAGCTGGGCTTGAATATCTCGGACGCTCATGCCCCTGGCATACAAGGCCAGAACCTTCTCGTCGAAACCCTCTAGCCGGGTCTGCCGCTTCTTGAGCAGTTGGGGCTCAAAGTCCCCGTTGCGATCTCTTGGTACCTCCAGGACTACTTCTCCAAATTCTCCCTTAAGGGTTTTGTGGCTGTGGCCATTGCGGCGGTCGCTCTTGGGAGCATCGCGACGCTTGGCCTCCTCCAGATGCGTCTCTAATTCTGCATCTAAACAGCGCTCCACTAAGGCTTTAGTCAGTTCTTTAAGGAGTCCTCCTTCCCTGAGTAGCTCTTGCGGATTGGGACACTCTTGAAGGAGTTCATCAATTAGTTCTTGTCGGATGGTCATTGCCTTTCCTTTGTCTAAATCATTGACAGCTATTGGCTTTGACCATTGACACAATTCATTTTACAGACTCTCCTCCCCTACCATGAAGTCTGTTTTTGCAACAAAGCCTCGCTTTGACATTGGCAAACCTAGAAAGGTCTGGTGCTTGTAAACCATATTTACAGTTCACACATGAGTAGAGCGATCGCTAGAAAATGTGTTCAAGGCATCACTCTGCACCGCTTCAAACCGTAGGAACTTTTGGCTGGATGCTCACAGGTTGATGCTTAGACAGCTCATTTCTTAAAACAGCACAGTTCAGGTTCCGGCTAGCCAAGATGAACAATATCGGGCTCATAATGCCTTTCGCGCTTACACCGCTTCTAGACAACGAGGATGTCATTGTTACTAAGTGTAGGTGCGCCAGTGAGTGTGGCAAACTGCTCTTGCACGGCTGTACCTGTGCCATCACGATCAAAGAACAGCGCTCCTGTACTGCTGTTGTAGATAAACCTGTCAGTAGCATCAGCCGCTGCTGTACCAAGTCTGAACTGCTCAGGGGTGATTGCTGACATCCCAGTTAACCCACCTCGGAAGCCACTGGCATAGACCTCAATATGAGCTTCGCTCGGCTTGAAATTTGTAATCGTGTCATTACCGTCGGTTGAGTTGGTGAAGCCATACAAAGTACCAGAGCTAAACCCCGCAATTCCTCCACTTAAGGTGTCGTTTCCAGCTCCACCATATAGGGCGGAATCAAAGCCAGTCAGCTTATCATTCCCTTCACCACCGTACCCACTACTTGTATCAACAAAGAGGGTGTCATTCCCAGATCCCCCTGACACAGAACCATACATGCCACCATCGAGGCTATCGTCGCCTTCTCCACCATCAAGGCTGCTATCCCTTATACCAGCGGTGAGGCTATCGTTACCGGCTCCACCATAGAGACTGCTGTCCCTACCACCTTTGAGCGTGTCGTTACCAGCTCCGCCGAGCAGGGTAGCACTGTCCCCCAAATATTCGTAAGTATTCGCTACCGAGAGAATATCATTACCCTCCCCACCATCGATAGTGTCATTACCCTGCTTGCCATCTATGGAGTCATTCCCCAGACCCCCATTGATCACGTTGGCTGCATCATTGCCAATCATCTGGTTGCCAAGGGTGTTACCTGTGCCGTTGATTGCCCTACTCCCAGTCAGTGTCAGGTTCTCCACCGTTGAGCCAAGGGCATAGCTAATGGAAGATTGAACCGTATCCGTACCAGCACCGGAGGCTTCTTCAATCAGGTCAGTGCCCTCTCTGCTAATCAGATAGGTATCGTTGCCAGTACCTCCCCTGAGAGTATCGTTACCTGTCCCTCCATAGAGGGTGTCATTGCCAGATTCACCCCGCAGGAAGTCATTCTCTGCACCCCCACTCAGGTAGTCAGTGCCAAAGCCCCCATAGAGGCTGTCAGCTCCAAAGTCACCATAGAGAGTGTCGTTGTCGCCACCGCCATAGACCTTGTCATTGCCCAAGTTGCCATCTAGGGTATCGTTGCCGTCCCTGCCATATATATAGTCAGCTGTGGCTGTGCCAATCCGACTATCGTTGCCACTAGTCCCTTGAATTGTTGCCATATCCCTATATCTTCCTGCTCAAGAACTCATTTATCTTCAAAGCTTTGATATGCTCATCTAACTTAGCCTTCAGCTTTTAAGTTTAGGAAGTGGTTTGGCCCAAGACCTATACTGTGACGGGTAATGTTGCTGATTTGTTGTTTGACTTTAAGTTGATAGTCCGAACTCGTAGCGTAGAGCTTTGCTCCGCCAAAGGCGTATGATGAACAGACCAATTACCAGATCGTGCATCTCTTCAGATTTGGAAAAACAAATAGTCCTACGGGCAAGCCGCTTGATTCTGGTTTTCAGCTGCAGATGTTTGCGCTCAATTCTCTGAGTTTTCCGTTTACCAACTTCATGCTTCTGTGGGTTTTGTTGCAAAAAATGACGGAGACGCAAAACTTTTGGGATAAGCTCTCAGTTCAAGCAGCAACCTCCAATATTTGAGTCATGGGTTTTGTTGCAAAAAGCAGGCTTTTTGATAGAGGAGGAGATTTTTGTCTGAAGAATCACTCCTTCCTGTCTAAGCCCCATCTGTTCAAGTGGCGTCATTTCTTACCTGCAATCATCCTTCGCTGCGTGACTCCGCAGAAGTGCAACGCCTGACTTTTTCACACTTTTTCCCACAGACAAGATAAGACTGGCAGCCTAACCTGTGTACATGGCTAGCGAACCTCCCCCCTGGGCTAGCTCAACCAGGTCCCCGAAACGGCAACTTACTTCGAAAGGGTAAGACGCAAATTAGCAATCCTAAACCTTTATAGCTATGGATGCTGCTAGTACCGAAGGGGATTTTAAGTTTTTACAACTGAATACGCGATTACTTGGATTGTGCTGCCAATGCGGAAGGTCAAATAGAAATCAACGACGGTAACTACCTGAGAATTTCCAAACTGGCGTGTTTAACCCGCAATTGAACTTAGATTCATTAAAAGTTAAGGATTGCTATATGAACGAGTTACTAGAAATTGAACTTGATAAAACCGAAGCTGAAAAATTACTTTCTAAGAACGTAGATGCATCTTCAGAAAGGTGGCATCGCTATCGCGAGGTTTCCCTGATTGCTCTATTGGGGGGTATCCCTCACCCAGTTGGACCTAAGCTAAGGCGATTGTTATATGCCTCAATATTTGCTCATCTCGGTAAAGATAGTTACATCCAAGCAGGTTGTGAGTTTTTTGGAGGAAATCACATCGAAATAGGTGATGCGGTAAAAATCCACCGCGACGTGAGAATTAACATGTCATCAAATAGCTTCCTGCAGGTTGGGAACAATGTATGGCTTGATCGAGGCGTTGATATTAATGTAGCGGGAGAGGACTGCGTGATCGAAATTGGCAATGGATCTTTTTTAGGCCCCTACGTTTGTATGGCCGGTCCTGGTCATATCAAAATTGGTAAGGGTTGTATGATTGCTTCCCAGTCAGGACTGTACGCAAATAACCATCGAGCAGATGGTCTAAGCCGTGAGGGAATTGAAATTGGAGATAACTGCTGGCTAGGAACTGGAGTCAAGGTTTTAGATGGAGTTAAGATTGGGCGTGGTTGCGTTATTGGTGCAGGGACAGTCGTTACAAAAAATATCCCGCCCATGTCTGTTGCAGTTGGAGTGCCCGCAAAAGTTATTAAGGAAACCAAAGCAGAAGGGCGCTGCTGAAATGTTATGGCGGGTGCAGTTGTCTCACCAGTGCTGGTTCCAGCCTCAAATTTAACATTCAAGTTGTCGGAGCCCTGTTGGTTAAACCTGTAAACAACATTCATCTACTTTCCCTGCGCGTTCCCGCAGAAGTGCCCACGCTTTTAGGGCAGTTGGGCGATCTCGCTTAACGACAGAATGCGGGCTTTGAGGCGGTGGCTTATTGAGAATGAGGCCAATGTTAGGCCAAGGCTGTTTTTAGGGTTTGGTAAGTGAGTCACGGAAGTTTGGAGCAACCGTAGTTTGCAGTCACTATGTGATCCTTCCAAGTCAGCACCCCTATCAATTGAGCGTCGCATACACTGGTTGTATTCAAGTTCTTTAACGGCATCAGACTCGTTTTGATCACCACTATTTACCGTAATCCAGAGGGGCAGCATCACAATTGCTGTGGCGACACCTAGTAATTTCAGTCTGTCCAGTGTAGCTGCGTCATGAGCCCTTTTTCGTTCGGCCTGTTTGTTGTTCACAACACTCATTCCCAGTTCTAGTCAGTAACACTTACCAATGACCCGGAAAAACTAGACCCACCCACTTTATTGCCGTTGTAGTCCACTAGTTTGATATAGACACTGTCTGGTTATTGGGGGGAGGCAATAGCCGCCCACTGTTCCCACAGGTTTTGTGCAGTTTGCAATCGCACTTGATAGGGCTAGCTGTTCCACGCATTCGTGACAGTGATTTCTGCCGTTACTGGACTGGGCCCGATGCTCACAGAGGAAATTAAGGCACTTTCCGGATCAAGAGATCGCAACATTGCGGCATAACGCTGCATTTGTTCGGGATCTACCGTTTCTACAACTGGGCAGGGAGAGGAGGTTCAACAGGTGGTGGTGGTGGTGGCAGCAGGCTACTAATTGCCCCTAATAAGAGGAAGGCAAAGACGCCAACTAATATCTTCTTCTGTGGCGTATTAATCCGGGCTGTTAGCTGCCGCACCTGAGCTAAAGTATTCATTTTTATCTAACTCTAAGATTGATAGATTTCTTAAAAACTTCACTTAGCGTACCCGCGGCAGGCATAGGCAGCATCACGCTCATCATCTAGTCGTGAGATATGATCGCCAGACTGCATGTACCTACTGGCACAATCGTGAAATTCTGCGTCCGCTGTTCTCGCATCGAGAATAGTTCCACACCTACGGCAGCAAAAACGAATAAAACCAAGGCCTGAGTTTTATGTTGCTCTTTCTTACTTGCTAATATGAAATCCGGATGTAAACTTACTGTATAGTTTAATTCTCCTCCGATGCAATGCCGAAACGTCTTACCTTAGTCTGTCACCTGAGTCATCAGGACTTGCACCAGCGCTATCGTCAAGCCACTGATTCGGTTGAGCGCACTCACTATCAGATCCTCTGGCTGCTTGCCTCAGGTAAAACGACTCAGCAGGTGGCTGA
>CADCWO010000254.1:0-6571 GCA_902806435.1 uncultured Synechococcales cyanobacterium
TATGCTGAAGGCAGTAAAGGCAGTCACAATAGTTTTTGGCAACCAGCCAATTTGTTGAATTTTAGTAATAGAAGACATAACAAGCTTCTCCAAGCAAAATCTAATTGGCTTCCTCTATTATTTACAAGCATTGGTTTACCTAAGTTGAGCAGTAAAGCTTCAATTAAAGGTTCAATAAGGATTTACTTTACTACTTGCATTAAGACCAAATTACCTTTCAAATAAAGCCAAGTTCTTGCAAAAGTGACATTTACTAGAGATTCAAACCTCACTTGATTTAGTAAACCCTAAACGATAGGATTCTCGTGCGTCTCCACCTCTAGGAGGAATAATTATTCATTTTAAATTCTGTCTTGAGACGTAGGTATACGCGAAGGCCAGTGCAGTCCTAAATTTAAAGCAATACTATTTTTGCAAGTGGGTTGATGTTAAGGCAATTTTAATAACGTACGGTTTTCTCTACACCAATCCTCAAATGACGCTTCTACACTAGAAGTAATGGATATGCTTTAAGAGAAATGCTTTTTTGCCGAGGTAGATGCAGCCTGGCGGAGGAATTGGAGAGGTAAGCTTACTATGGCTAATAATGTACTAGAACAAAAGGTTCGTGAAGCAATTGAAGAAGCACATACTGCTTGTCAGACAAGTGGTAGCAGTTCCAGTGATTGCGCCGTTGCCTGGGATATTGTTGAAGAGTTACAAGCGGCAGTAGCTCACAGCAGAGGCTTAGCAGATCATCAAACTGCTTTTGAGCAGTACTGCAATGAACATCCTGATGCATCCGAGTGCCGGATTTATGAGTTGTAGTTAACACGTTTTAGGAGTTTGGGCATGATTAGAATGACTAAGGGTTGTGGTTTAAGCAGCTAGAGTTGCCTGTTTTAACCTATGGGAGCCTCTGTGATACCGTGCACATCTTGGCTGGAATCTTGTTTCAAAGTGCTGGCCCAGCCACCTTAGCTCACTAGGCTACCTTTTAGATAGACTCTCCAGAGCCTGGGAGAATGAACTCTACTTGGGTTGCTTTAGAAAACATCCATTTGGGGGCAGAGTGGTTCTGCCTTTACCCTAGTATCCAATAACTTGGCTTGAGCAAGAATGTTGGTAAATGTTATCTTGCTTTCAATCATGCTTAGTATAGGAAGCAAGCTTTAAACAAAATCAGCGAAAGTCGAATCAGATGCTGGTCGCCCCCCTTGAATAAGGATGACGTGATATTTTGGAAGGCAAGAAAAATTAATGGAAGTTTAGAAACTCGCCATCCTCAATGTTCGCGTTCAGCGCTTACAACTCACTTCGTTCCTGAGTTCACAGGTCTTCCGCTCAGGCCAAGGTCAAGAAATTTCACTTACCCAAAGTAACCAATTTAAAGGTTGTCCCAAGGAATAAGCTACGTTAGCGAACCGGGCTATTTTCTTCGTATAAACCTTTTTCCGGCAGGATTCCGGCTCCTCAAACGTCTTTTAAGGTGAGCAAAGACTATCAGATTTTGGTTGCTAGGACCGGACATAATTTGCTCTAAGTACTGCTGATCAGCAGAGTTGAAACTAAATCAGCGATTAATGCCGTCTCAGCTGATAGGCCAAAAACAACTGCGATCAAGGCTGGCTGGAAATAGTCTGAGTTTGAGACTGAGCTGTGTACATCGCCCGCAGGATTAAGGCAGGATCAACGAGTTGATTGGCGTACTTCAAGCCCCAGTGTAAGTGTGGTCCAGTGCTTCGCCCAGTCATCCCAACTCTTCCAATTCGAGTACCTGCTTGGACTTGCTGACCTTCCCATATTTGAATGCCGCCCTCGCGATCGCTAATATAGCGACCACTGTCATCCCTAGCAACGTGACCGTGCATGTGGCAGTAAACGTGTTCCCACTCTCCCGACTGAACCACAATTGAGGTGCCACAGGCGCTATCGTCAGAGACTTCTACAACCTTGCCTGACCACCAACTGCGAATGTAGCTGCCATTTGGAGCGGCCATATCTAGGCCTCGGTGAAACTCTGTGCTGTAACCACCCGTGGGTGAGGAGCGATAGCCGAACGGTGAGGTATATTCCTGAAAGTTCTCAACAGGAAAGGAAGCACGACGCCAGCTAGAACCGGTTGCAATTTCTGTAGACTCTTCAGCACTAGAGGGGGATTTAAAGATGTTCTGAGTCAATCCAACGGTGAACAAGCTTAAGCCTACCAGCAGTAACCAGCGCTTCATCCAGAACTCCTCAGTAACTAAGGCTCAATTTAAAAATGCCTCGCAATATACTAACTCAGACTACTAGTCCGTTCATCAGTGTTCCCAGATGAATTTTTATGTAGCTACTAACTTAGGGGCTAGTCGTGCCACAGGGCAATACCACCCACTAGGCCCATTGTGTTGGGCACAACTTTAATATTAGGAGGTAGCTCAAGCGTAATTTTAGTGGCATTGCCACCACCGATGTAGAGGTAATCGTAGTTAAACAGACGTTGCAGTGATGCGATCGCTTTTTCCAAACGATGGTTCCATCGCTTTTTACCTACTTGAGCCAATGCTGACTGCCCCAGGTGCTCTTCATAGGTTCTACCTTTATGAAACTCCTGGTGTGCCAGTTCCAGGTTGGGAACCAGTTTGCCGTCAATGAAGAGAGCTGAACCAAAACCTGTGCCTAGGGTAATTACAAGTTCCAAGCCCTGGCGAGTCACAGCCCCCCAGCCCTGTACGTCCGCATCGTTCGCCACTCGTACTGGCTTGCCAAGTTCTTGATGCAGAACTGCCGCTAGATCAAATCCAACCCATTCTGAATCCAGGTTTGGGGTCACTGTCTTGATCACTCCGTCGCGGACCACACCGGGGCAACCAACGGATACGCGATCAAACTGCCCCTGACCTTCTGCTAACTGTGCGATCACAGCTACCATTGGTTGTGGCTTAGCCGGTTTGGGAGTGCTAATTCGCGTACGTTCTGTCAGGGGGTTACCTGTTTCATCCAAGATAATAGCTTTGATCCCACTGCCACCAATGTCAACGGCTAAGGTGCGGGTGCTCTCTGCTGGGACCATTTCGTTATCTCAACTGCTCAATAGGTGGTTATTTTAGCAGTTGTAACGCCTGTCCAATCAACTATGCTTGCTACGTCTAAACAACCACTAGCGACGTAGGGCTTTGCTCACCATTTTGCGAGAGAAGCGCAGATTCAAGTCTTCACCTTCTGCCCAATCTTGCAGGATGCGGTAGAACATCTGGCGGTCTTGGGTTTGTAGAACTGCAACTTGATCCGCGGTTTCAACCACATAAGGGTAACCACCCCCAATCACAACTTCACCACGCACCCAGTCAATCACTCGTTCCCAGAGACCCGCTTCGTAGACCCAAACGGGTAGCTCAATTCGTGCTGGATAACCATCATGGGTTTTTAAGTAGGTAAAAGCAATTTTCCCAGCCTGTTCTTGGTAGTCAGCCAGAATGCCTTTATGGGTGCTATCGCTCCCCCGATCGCAGATAAATAGAGGCGTGCGATCGCCCCACTGCATATAGGTAGCTAAAAGCTGGGCATCGTACAAAGAAGAAACATCCGGCAATTGATACAGCCGTTGCAGCATCCGGGTCAAATCGCAGGCATAGGAGGTGTCTACATAGGCAACCAAGGGAACTTGATGCTCTTCACTAGTGCGCAAGAGCTGGAGTAAACAATCTACATAGAAATCACGGCTCTCTGGGTCAAAGGCTTCCGCGTAGGTCGCAATCAGCGACCCATCCAGAAAGACTAGGCAATTTTGGCGATTAGCATGTTCCTGCATGTAGTCGATTAAGCGCTCTACTTCCATTTGAAAGCGCCGCTTGTGCACCTGGCGTTCCATCATCGTGTGACCATCACCGGTTTGCAGTTCCGCTGGGGTCATGATATCTAGCTTTACATCTTTGTCGTAGGCGCCTAAGGGCAAGTGGGGGTTCTCAAACCAGCCCACTTGCACTAAAGCAATAGGAATTGAAAGATCTTTGCTGGGAAACACTTGAGAACCATCTACGGCAAAGGTTGAAATTCCCATTAGGCGATCGCGGACCCACTCTAAACTCTGCTCTCGGCTTTGCCAGACTAGGTTGGAAGGAACAATCCAATTAGGATGCCCTAGCGTTTCTAGGGAGCGTGCTCCCGGACTTACGTGATCGGCTAACGCTTTTTCTAGCTCTACTTGCGATTGCTGTGAAGCGTGGGCCAGAGCCTGGTGATACTCCTGAATATCCTTAAAAGCTCTCTGGTTGTAAGCTTTGAAATCAGCTTGCTTCGCTTGCAGAAGGGATAAAACTTGAGAGGGCTTGAGTGGCATAGTTTAGGTTGGTTAACGTCGAAAAGCACTACCTACTCTGGGACTTGAGATAAATATCCCCCTGAGCAGTGTAGCTAACTCTTGAGCCAACTCCAACCCACTGCTCTCAGGAGATAGCAAGCCAGAAAATGAAGTGCTCGCTAATTTAGGGATGTTCTAACTATGCCAGAGCAGAATCTAAAATCCTCAACTTGAGACAGACGTGAGGGATTGATTCCTAGCTTACAATTCACTAACTGGTTAGCCTATGACACTTTCAGTATGGGTAGAAAAATTGTCCTATGGCTGTTATGGGTTGGATTTATCACCTATGTCTTGCTGCTAGCACCGCTTGATCAGCCAGGTACCTTAACCTACATTCAGAAGTTAGTCACATTTCAATGGGTAGGGATCAACCCAGTTGTGATCGTTTTATTCAGTTTGATGGGCGTATGGCCGATGGTGTACGCCTGCTTCATGTTTCTGGATAGCCGAATGCAAGCAATATCGGCCTGGCCCGCTTTCTTAGCTTCAAACGGAGCGGGAGCGATTGGTATGCTCCCCTACTTGATTCTGCGTGAACCGAGTCAAAACTTCCATGGTCCCAAGGGTATCTTGCTCAAAGTTTTAGATTCACGCGCCTCCGGTGCCTTCCTATGCTTAGGCACTATAGGATTACTGATCTATGCTTGGCTAGCTGGAGATTGGTCAGATTTTATTCGCCAGTGGCACAGCGATCGCTTTATTCATGCGATGAGCCTAGATTTTTGCTTGTTTTGCCTTGTATTTCCGTCATTGCTGGGCGATGATATGGCTCGCCGCGGGCTGAAAGATTCCCGAATTTTTTGGGCAGTGGCGCTAGTTCCCCTGCTGGGTCCGCTCGTCTATCTTTGCTTACGTCCACCTGTGCCAGAATCCACCGCAGAAGTAGCACTAAGCTAATAACTGAGAGAAGAGTTTATAACAATGCAAGCTCTAAGCAGTTCATTAGAGGGGCGAATAACGCTAGCCTGGTTAGCTTTAATCATTGGATTTTGCTGCATTGCTTATTTACCACGTCTATTACCCAAGTAATAACAGCTCGCGATTCACCCAGGTCAATGAGGTTTCAAGGTACGCTTCCTATTCCCTAGCTTGATTAGGCCTAAAACTACCAAGAATAACAAGAACTGTAACAGAACAATACTGGGCCCGGACGCAAAACTAAGTAAGCCTGAGACGAGCATACCGCCAACCCCACTAAGCACCCCAATCACTGTAGAAATTGCTAGAAACTGGTTAAATCGGTGGCTCAGCAATTTGGCGGTTGAAGCGGGAATCACCAAGAAAGCATTCACCAACAAAATACCGACTGCTTTAATCGAAACCGCAACCATGAGTGATAAGAGAACAACAAAGGTGTAGCGATACACCTGCACCGGAACACCCTGAACTTTTGCCATTGATGGGTTCAAGGTCAATAGGATTTGCTGGGGCAGAGTCAATAACAAAAAACGCCGCTAAGCAAAACTAGCAACGCCGTTAGGATCAAATCAGTTGGTTAACGGCCAGAATGTTGCCAAATAAAACGTTTAGCAGGTTTCCTCGGTAATCTTGGATAAAACTAGCTAATATCACCCCGATCGATAGGGTTCCCGACAGTACAATACTAAGAATGCTGTCGCTCCAGAGATCTGTCTGGTCAATCAGATAAAGCACAGCTAGCCCAAACGCTAGAGTAAATGGCAGCAGCATCCAAAGCGGTTCAATCTGGAGTAACACTCCCAAAACAATGCCCAGCAAGGCTGAATGGCCCACTGCATGACTAAAAAAAGCAGCTGCTGCAAGGCAACAAAGCAGCCAAGTAAACCGCCTAACAGCCCAAGTAAAATTGCGCCAGCGATCGCCCGTTGCATAAACGGCAACCCCAATAGCGTACGGACAAGGTTACCGCTTCTTGATGCACAGCCGCGATTAGGTTGGAATAAGTTTCGGCAAACGCTCGAATCTAGCTTTGTCTGGCTCATCGATCAGGAATTTCTGATTGCCGGACAAGAATTACTGACAGAAACCCACTATAAAGAGTATCCCGGATTGGTAGTGGAGTGGTTTCAGTTCGGTAGTTTCTAAGCAATTCCAGGTTGTGCTAGGCATCTGCTAAAACATTGACGCTTGCATTGACTTAGCTACTATAAGATAGAGCCAATTTTGGCATTTTGGCACTCAAAGTTTAAGTAGTGTTGATACTCTGTCTTAAAAACACTAGCTAAGCAATTTTAAGAGTCATGATACGGGACCAGCCGTTGATAAACT
>CADCWO010000254.1:6581-6990 GCA_902806435.1 uncultured Synechococcales cyanobacterium
TAAACTTCAAGAGACTTCATCCATGGATATAGATAGCTCTTGTACAGCAGATTTCTACAACTCGATAGATGTTGGTGCCCTAATATCATTAATTCCTGCAAATATTATTGAGCACTATCCGGATGATTCCTCTCACCGCTCATCAACCATTGCAAGTCTGAGCCAGGCCCGTCAACAAGTTGCTAATTTTTGGCTTGCTACGCCAGAAGATCAACTTGAAAGTACCTATTCAAGTAGCATAGGAAAGGTACATCAGATGCTGCTAAAAAGTGGTATTAAGCGTGAACCACTGACAGATTCAGAGCAGAATTTTGTAGGCGAGTTAATAGCACGAATTTCTAGGGGATTTGATGATCCGAAATTCATACATGGCTTACTTGCAGTTATGCTATATTGCCATGCTTATCAA
>CADCWO010000255.1 GCA_902806435.1 uncultured Synechococcales cyanobacterium
AGCTTAGGAATACTGCAATCTACAAGCTCGGATAACCCTAAACTGTGACGCGAATCTGTTATGAAGTAACTTGTTAGCACGTAGGGTATAACAGCGTCTTGATCGATGCTATTTTAAAGTCACTGCGGGTGTAGTTCAGTGGTAGAACGTCAGCTTCCCAAGCTGAATGTCGTCGGTTCGAGTCCGATCATCCGCTTTAAATTCAAAGCCCTTGCAAAGCATTGTTTCTTCTGGAAATTCAAGGCTTTCAGGTATTCTAATCAAAGCCCAAATTTTCCTGACTGGATAACCTATTAGGTAAATTTAGAGATGTTTGGGGTAGGAATTGGGGTAAGTTGGGGTAGAACGTGACTTTGAGGAGTTCACCCATACCAATCGCGGCAACTTGGTTGCTGCTGCTCTGACAATTCTTAAAGCTTATATTGTTGCAGGCTTTCCTGGCAGAAAGCAGCCTAGACTGTGAAGCTTTGGCGCCTGGAGTGACTTGGTGCGCTCCTCCCTAACCTGGCTGGGCCAGCCTGATCCGGTAGAGACTCAGGCCGAAATTGCTGCTCAGGACGACGAGCGACAAACCTTACTGGCGCTGCTCCAGTCCTGGTACGACAGCTATATGAATATCGCCAAGACGGCTAAAGAGGTTTGTCTGGGAGCCATTCAGACAGGGCAGTGGAGACTTGCGGGACGTTCTCCTGGAGGTAGCGCTGGACAGAAAGGTAGATATCTCCCCTCGCAAATTGGGGTACTACCTGAGATCGCACTGCCGCAGTGTGATTAGTGGACTTCGTAATAAAGTAGATGAAGCAGGAGTGAGGCAGGCTGAACTTTCGAATGGGCATACTCCCTATCCAGCAATAAATGACATCTCCATTAAGGTTGGTTCTACCGTCAATAAAAAGGGTAAGCGTGGTTGGGTGGGTAAGGTAACTGCTCTCGACAGTGACATTGCCGAGGTTTTGTGGACAAACCAGAGGTACCCGATCAGGATTGCGGTCTCTGAGTTGAAGTTGGCAGCGTGATGAATTCCACCTCACAAACCAGTTGAGACAGCAGGACTATTGACCCATCTGTCCATTTTGGGTGAATAGACAGCAGGGTGCCTATCTCTCCAACTAGGGTGATTAGATAGACCTGCTCTGTCGAATAAATTGTTAAATGGTGCTGACGGACTTTCCGGGTCAACGCGCCCTCGTGAAGAAAGCATCCGCACAAAGTTAGGGCCAGAACGACGCCTACAAGTAGCTTAGCAAGCGCTCAACGTGAAGTTCCGCGATGTCTCTGGTCACTCGCCTGTTGTCGGGGAACGACCTGTCGAAACGTAGTAGATTCGAATGACAGTGAGTTGAAATTTTGTAATCAGCCGCACATTGCGTCTGACAATAGAGGTATCGATGAAGCTATACGAGTTCGGACCAACTCGATCGATCCGCGTACGCTGGACGCTCCAGGAGCTGGACGTGGACTTCGAATCCATCTCCGTCAACCTCATGGCCGGCGAACACCGCCGCCCCGAGTTCCTCAAGATCAATCCTGCCGGCAGGATTCCCGTACTTGTCGACGGCGACTTTATGCTTACCGAATCCGTTGCGATCGTGCTCTACCTGGCTGAGAAGTACCCCGACAAGGGGCTGATACCCACTGACCTCAAGCAGCGGGCCTACGTCAACCGGTGGCTCCTGTTCGCGGCAACCGAGTTGGAGCAGCCTCTGTGGCGTATTTCTCGTCACACGGCCCTGTATCGTGAGGACCAGCGCCTACCCGGTGAAGTTCGCCTCGCCAGCCAAGAGTTCAGGTTCATGGCAGATGTGTTGGAGAAGCACATGCAACAGCGGCACTTCCTAGTGGGTGACAGTGTAACGGTCGCGGATTTTGTCGTGGCCTACACGCTCGACTGGGCCAACGAGGCAAAGTTGCTGGACGGCTTTCCGAAGCTGCTGGACTACATGAAGCGGATGTATGCCCGCCCGCGTGCACCTTCACGCATTGCCCAAGCATTCGCCAGCATCAAGGCTTGAGGGACAGATTGCTGCCTCACCGAACTAGTGACAGCGATGAGAGGGCGCCGCTCAACATTTGGTCGATTTGGTCGGAGCGGCCTGCCGAAAACCGTTTGTGCTGAGTTTGAGGTCGTCTGCCGCCGCTCCCTTTTGCCGTTAAACCGCTTTCCTATGAGGAACACTTGCTATACTTCTGTGCTAGCCCTTCAACAGAATTTAGCTAAGAGACACAGAGAAGATTATGAGTACACTAATCCAAGGTGCGAGGCTCACCTTAAACGCAGAAGGTAAGCGGCTAAACGTACTAGGCGATAACCAGCGAGTTATTTTGACGGGTGAAGATACTGGTGGCAGCTATGCCCTAATTGAGAACTTCAATCCGCCGGGGATGGGTATTCCGCTGCACCTTCATCACAATGAGGACGAGACGTTTCACGTTCTAGAGGGTCAAGTTGAGTTTCAGATCGGTGTTGAAACTATTGAAGCGACCGCCGGTACGACCGTTTACTTACCTCGTAACACTGCGCACGCTTTTACCATTATTGGTGAAGTGCCTGCCAAAATGTTGGTGATGGTTATGCCTGCTGGTCTGGAGAAGTATTTTGAGGAGCTAAGTCAATTACCGCCAGACGAACCGCCTGATATGGCAAAGGTTATGGCAAT
Source organism: uncultured Synechococcales cyanobacterium (assembly GCA_902806435.1). GTDB lineage: Bacteria > Cyanobacteriota > Cyanobacteriia > Thermosynechococcales > Thermosynechococcaceae > CADCWO01. The sequence continues at coordinate 2,658 of CADCWO010000255.1, forward strand.
CTCGGCTCGCTACGGCATTGAGTTTTTGTCTACCCCTGAAGGTCCAGCGATCTAAGAACCACGCTGCACTGGAAAGTAATACTCTAGCCGATGAAGGCAAGCCTTATCTGCGTCCGGTGAGCGCAAACGTTAGGCATCTGAAAATTTGCAACATATCCAACTAATTTTGGGTGAATAGACTGGTAGCGTTAAGCTACAAGAATCTATGACATCATCGAATCTCACTAGACAGTAAGGCTATTCGAGACAGCTACCACCTATATAATTAAGCTGAAATCATAGCCCCGTTAAGTAACGCTCGATTTCCTTTGCTATGTCATTCCCCTATGTAGTCCTTACCACAATCTTCATCACCCTCGTAGGAATACTTGGTTGGCGTTATTGGGAAAAAAGAAGGTGCTATCAGTCTCTTAAATCAGTACCCTCTCCACCAGGACACTGGTTATTAGGCAATATTCCTCAAGTATTGGAAGCGGTTAAAAAGAAGCAATTTTTTCAACTGCTATTTGATTGGAGTCAACAGTATGGTCCTATCTATGTCTATTGGACGGGGTATCCCGTTCTCGTTTTAAGCAAGCCCTCAGCCATTGAAAGTACCATCATTAATGGCATGAGAGACGGTAGTTTGATTAGGTCTCAAAACACAAGTCGCGCTTGGAACGATATCAGTGGTCCAATTTTACTAGGGCAAGGTGGGGCAGAGTGGCAATGGCGTCGCAAAGCCTGGAATCCTGAATTTAGTTCAAGTGGGCTTTCTGAGTATGTGGTCGTTATTCATCAAGCCTGTTCTCAAATCACAAACAAAATTAGAGCAGCCGCCCCTGAAGAAACAATCCACGTCGATGCATTATTTGTAGAATTGACCATGCGTGTAACTGCCTGCTTATTGCTAGGCGTTCCTTTAAATAGCAACATCGTCAGCCCAGAAGGGCCACCCCTCGATATTCAAAAACTCTATGAGGCGATGTCAGTCGTTGGCTATCGATTTTTGCGCGTGGCGACTGGCGAAAAGCCCTGGATGAAATATCTGCCCACGCAATCTTCTCGTGATTACTGGTCAGCCAGACGCTATCTTGAACAATTTCTGACCCCTCGTGTAGACCTTGCTCTGCAACTCAGAGACAAACAGCCTATCGAGCCAGGCTCGAGCAGTTCTTTATTCCAAAAATCGATGCTGGTCAAAATAGCAGTTAAAGAACCTCGCTACACAAGGAAGACACTCATCGCAGAAATGATTGAGCTACTGATTGCTGGGACTGATACTACAGCCCATACGTTATCCTTCGCTGTTGGTGAATTAGCCTTGCATCCATCTGTTTTCCAGAAGGCTCAAGCGATTGTAGACCAAGTATGGCAACAGCATGGATCGCTCTCAATAGAAAGTCTTAAAGAACTCACCTATCTCCGAGCCATTGTCAAAGAAACACTCCGCCTTTATTCAGTTGCATCCGGTTCAACCTCGTTACAAGCCATCAAGCAGACTGTCATTGAGGGTATTACCATTCCTCAAGGGACGCAAGTATTTTGGTCGATGCTAGGTGCTGGAAGGGACGCCGAGACATACGCTCAGCCCGAGGAATTCCAGCCAGAGCGTTGGCTCGAAGAAGGTAAAGGTAGCCCTTCACTGCCTATGATCGACTTCGGATCTGGCTCTCATCGCTGCCTGGGCGAGCATTTGGCCATGCTAGAAGCAACAATTATGTTGGCTCAACTGCTACGACACTTTCATTGGGAGTTGGTCAACGGTCGTTCATCTCTGGAAAATTTACAGCAGAACCTATTGATTTACCCGCCGGATGGCATACCATTGCGATTTCAGTTAAGGGAAGCCGTACCGATTGAAGCATAGAAGATGCTAGCTAGCTACTCCTACATTACCCTCTCGCAATCAATCTCCCTAGCTAGGCGCTTCACCCGACCGTCTACAGCCTGCGCTTTGGTCGCTACGCTTCCTTCATTCCGGGCTCCGGCGGCGGGTGAGCTTAGTCGTTAGGCAGCGTACAATCCATGTACCAAGTCCGCCTTGCGATCTTGACTGATCTCGATCTCCTACAAGACATCGAACGAGCGGCGTCTGTTCTCTTTCCCGCAGGCCGCCTTCCTGACTCTGATGACGTCATGCCAATGAGCGAACTTGAGGCAGCAAATCGAGATCGACTCCTTCTTGTGTCCCTGCGTGACGAGGGGGTCATTGGATTTGCCATGTCGAAGGAGTACGACGGCCTGCTTCACCTGGCCGTCATGGCAGTCCATCCCGATCATGGTAAACGTGGAGTAGGAAGCAAATTGGTCCAGGGGGTGATTGAACAAGCGAAGCGTCGTCAGTTGCGGGGGGTAACGTTGACCACGTTTCGAGATCTGCCTTGGAACGCACCGTTCTATGGGAAGCTGGGATTTCGCACTTTGAGCGATTCAGAGCTCAGTTTCATGTTGCGCGAAACTCTAGGCAAGGAAGAAAGCCTTGGCATGACGGAGCGCGTGGCTATGCTGTACTCAATTGCTGCCTAACGGGCAAGTATGCCGTCCCGAAAGCAGACATATCGCCTGACGATGCGCCGCTGAACTTGGCCGTTAGGCATCTTACCCAGCAACTTTCTGTGTCGCCCTAATTAATAGGCAGAAAATGTCATCCTCTCAGCCAATTAGCATTCGTCAGCTTTTCGCCAACGACTTGGCATTTATGGAGAGCTTATTGGATACCTTCGGTGAGGCTTTCGACGAAGTTGATACCTATAGCTCGTCTCGACCAAGCAATGCCTATCTCAAACGGTTACTAAGCAGCAACTATTTCATCGCGCTTGCAGCGTTAAAAAATGGATCAGTAGTCGGAGGTATTGCTGCTTACGAACTCCAGAAGTTCGAGCAAGAGCGTAGTGAAATTTATATTTACGATCTGGCTGTTGCAGTAGCGCATCGACGCGAAGGTATTGCCACCGCACTAATCCAGGAATTAAAGAAGATCGCTGTAGCGCGAGCAGCTTATGTTATTTTCGTACAGGCGGACATCGGAGATGACCCTGCGATTGCACTCTATACGAAGCTTGGGGCACGCGAAGATGTGCTTCATTTCGATATTGCTGTTGCGGTCAGCGATGACGATGCCTAACAATTCAAATGCAGCAGACGGTCAGAAGATCTTGGTGTTGAGGTCAAGGATATCTATCAGCGCTGATTTGAGTCGTTAGCTGCCTAGAAAACGGAGAGCGGCACAGGTGATTGAAACCGCAACTATTAAAGATTTTGAGGCGATCGCTGATCTGAATGTTGTAGCCTATGCAGAGCTCGCATCATATCTTCCGCTAGGCTCTTGGAAACTCATGCAGAAGAACCTGCGAAACATTAAAGCAAGGGCAGAGGTGGCAGAGTTCACGATTTGTCATTCTGGTAACGACATCATCGGCTCGGTTGCTTATTGTCCTGCCGGGAAAGGCGATCCTGCAATTTTCAAGCCGGATATGGCTTCGATCCTCTTGTTAGCGGTTCACCCCCAGCATCGAGGTAAAGGTATTGCTAAAACCTTAACCATAGAGTGCATTGCCAAGGCAAAAAACGACAAGGCAAGCTCAATTGGGCTTTTCACAAGTGAACTGATGCAGTCTGCACAACACATCTATCGGAGCTTAGGGTTTCAGCAAGAGTCGGAGTTGCCTAAGCGCCACAACATTAGGTACTTTCGGTTTATTCTTCCGTTAGCTTCTGATGCTGTCGGCAGCTAACAACGGCATGCACCCGAACGCGAACAGCACGGCCTTCATGCGCGAGACTCGTCCACATTGGCGTTGTGTGCACGGCGGGTGAGCTTGATCGTTAAGCTGGTAAAATTGCCGAATAATGCCTTACTTGTAAGCCGCGTGCAGTCAGAGTAGGAGTAAGCAATGGAATCAACGTTCTTGCTTCACAAGCCAGTCAGTTACGGAAGCTCCTTTGCGAACTCCCTCTTCTTGATGATGCTTTTACTCCACATCATCGCTGGGGCGATCGCACCGCTCTCGGCTATTGTGGCCTTCACAGCGCGAAAGGGCAGCAAATCACACGTGAGCTCCGGGCGCTTTTTCGCTTGGTCAATGGTCATCGTGGCGCTCACCGGTATCATGCTCGACGTGGTTCGACTCTGCTTTTTCGTGAAAGAAAACCATACGAAATATGCAGGTTACACCATGCCCAGCAACTATCCAGCACGCCTGGGCTTCCTGTTTGTGGGTCTCTGTATTCTCTACATTTTACGAGAGGTCACACCGCCGCGTGTATTCCGTCGGCAGTCCAGGGAGACGGCTGTCACAGTGGTGCCCAGCCTGC
>CADCWO010000256.1 GCA_902806435.1 uncultured Synechococcales cyanobacterium
TTGTGGCAAAAGCCGAATGTGAGATTTGGTATCTGCCGCCTTATTCTCCAGACCTCAACAAGATTGAGCATTGGTGGTTTGTGCTCAAGAATTGGATGCGGCAACGCTGGGATGAATTCGAGAGCTTTCGGGATTGTAAGGACAGCTCGGCGGCAGAATTCTCTGCCCGCCAGACTGTCCGTGTCGATGCCGCTTTCAAAAATCATCCTAATGTAGCTTCGTAGTGCTATGTAACAACTTTAAGCAATACCCAGAAAAAATATTATCACGTTGCTATCAGCCAAGGTTTAGGCTACCGGGCCTAGAGAAGTCAGAAGAGCCAGGAAAGTATTAACCGAAAAGCTTCTTTGAAGAATAGCTTCAGACTTGTAAAGTAGCAATTTCAGGAATGGCTTCCTGACGAATAGAGTGGCTTTGGTGACTGATTCGACGCGCATAGGTTACTCTAGCGAAAAATTGCCAAGCAACTGGAGAAAAGATCACTGGATAAGCCATTTGTAGAGCTGTTATTATTTTGCCCTGCTTAAGTCCAACCAAGCTCCAGTGGAGCTTTAGGAAGTTGCGAGTATCTTGAAGTTTCGGAAGAGAGGTACGGTGCTTTGGAGCAACCAGCGGGTGAATTTTTTCCTTGAGTAAGATATTGGTTTCCAACCGCTTTTGCAGGGGGAATTTGTAATTATACGCGCCTGGCCAGACGGTACGGTAAGCCAGGTACTTGTTGATGAAGATGGCATCACCATATTGGGCAATTTTGATCCAGGAGTCAATGTCATCGCAGTTGGTATCTAAGGTAGAATCCCAACCTCCGGATTCGAGAAAAGCCTGCCGTTGAAAGGCGACTTGGATGGGAGTACCAAAAGGGAGTAACTCCAAAAGCATACCGTAGTGAACATCTTCTTGGGGTACGTAAAAGGCACTACCTGGACCGCAAGGAGTGGTACGAGAAACTTCTACTTCGTTCTGATCTACTTGAATGGCTTGGCAGGAACACAAAACCGCTTGAGGACGCCCGGCGATCGCACGAACCATTTCTTCAATACAGGTGGTTGCCAAATAGTCATCGTCATCAAAAGGCTTTACCCAATCTCCCTGAGCAGCCTCAACGCCGGCGTTTACACTGGCTGAGTGCCCCACGTTCACTGGATTGCGGTGATAGATAACCTGATCTCCTAAACTACGAACGTATTCTTCAGTACCGTCTGTCGAGCAATCATCCACAACTACAACCTCGCAAGGCCAAGTTTGAGCCAAGGCTGAATCAATGGCTCGCTTCAATAAAGACAAACGGTTGTACGTTGTGATTACAATGCTAAATCTCATCATGAATTACCACTTTGTAGTAGAGCTATTTAATCTTAAAGACGTAATGCTAAGTTAAATCTGGATTTGATTAAGATAAGTGAAATCTGTTCACAAGTCACGCTTTCCAGCCGGTAGAAAAAAGTACGTGTTTTCCCCATGACAGCTGCAGAAACTTTTGCATACGCTCAGCGGGTCAAACTAGTATCTAATCTGTAGAGTGAGCAATTTCAACCCTTGTAAGGGACCTCAAAAAATCCGACCAGTAGGTTTCAAGCTGAGATAAATAAGATTCTAGAGTAGATTAACGATGAGACCAAGAGCACCGGGGTAACAGGGTTGTTGGGATCTCAATAACCGCCACGAGAAACTGGAACGGAAATCGAATCTACTGATTCGGCTCAACGAAATTATTTTTTGGAAAGAGTTTCATCCTGGGGCAGCTGCATCACAAACCCGGCAAGAGTAGTGCTGGAGGTAAGCCAATAGATGTACTGTCACGCTTGAGGTTGTTGATATTGCAACAGTTGTACAACATCAGCGACAAGTTATTGGAGTATTAAGTCAATGAATGGCTTTGCTTGCTGTAATTCGTATCCTGAGGAGTGTAAAAGACATTAATTGTCGATTCGACGTACCTGTGCCCCAACAGCGGCATCAGCACCAAGAAAATGAGCAGATTGACCGCAAATCAATTAATTTAATCGGACCTTATGCCGCTATTTGTTGAATGACAAGCTGTACCAGAGCAGAGGCAATTTCCTCCAAAGGGAGCGTAAAATCAACACACCCCATTTCCATAGCGCTCTTGGGCATACTAAAATATTCAGAGCTTGCTTCATCCTGGGTAATCACGATACCGCCCTTCTGCTTGATCGCCTGGACTCCTTGAGCACCATCACCATCCTTACCAGTAAGAACCACCGCGATCGCCCGTGATTGAAAGCTCTGTGCCACTGATTCAAATAGATTGTTAGCGGCGGGGCGCGAAAAATGGACCTTTGCTGAATCTGATAAGGAGAGACTACCATCCAAGTTAACCAGCAAGTGCTTGTTTGGCGGGGCAATAAAGACAGCTCCTGGTCGCAGCCAATCTCCCTCTTCTGCCTGCTTGACTGGCAGGTCTATCCGGTAGCTTAGAATTTCGGCCAGCCAACTGCGATGGTGAGGGTGTAGGTGCTGTACGATGACGACGGCCGCTGGGAAGTCAACTGGCAAACCAGATAAAACTTGACTTAAGGCTCTCAAACCACCGGCGGAAGCTGCAAGGGCTACCACATCAAAGGCTGTATTGGGGAAAGGTGCTGCTGCGCCAATTCTAGACTTTTGATCCATTTGCTGTTCTCGCGTCCGGGCTTGCCATCTTCGATGGCAAGCCCGGACCTACCAAGTGCCAGCGAACAGGTTGTACATATCTCTTGTACGCTATCGTACCATCAATTCCACGAGCAACACTTTGCCTCGGATTACATAGGAGATAATAGACTTGTAGTTTAGCTTTGGTGGCTCAACCCGATGCAAACCCATGCCGTGTCTCCCCAGGAGAATCATCATACTTCCACATTTTTGCCAGCACGGGCGGCGGCTGTCCACCGGACAACGGGTGAAACGGATGTTCAAGTGAGTCTAAACCTTGATGGTCAAGGTCATCATGCAACCCAAACGGGCGTTCCTTTCTTGGACCACATGCTCGCCCAAATTAGCTCCCACGGATTAATTGATCTGGAGGTTCAGGCCACAGGTGATTTAGAAATTGATGATCACCATACAAACGAAGATGTGGGCATTACATTCGGACAAGCACTGGGTAAAGTTCTAGGCGAGCGCAAAGGGATTGTCCGCTTCGGGCACTTCATCGCCCCTCTTGATGAAGCCCTAGTTCAGGTTGTTCTAGACTTTTCCGGGCGGCCACACTTAAGCTATGACCTAGATATTCCAACGCAACGAGTTGGAACTTACGACACTCAGTTAGTGCGAGAATTCTTTGTTGCCGTCGTTAACCACAGCCAGATGACTTTGCATATCCGCCAACTGGCTGGCATTAACTCCCATCATATTATTGAAGCCGCCTTTAAAGCCTTTGCCCGCGCCCTGCGGATGGCCATCGAAGTTGACCCACGACGCGGCAATACAGTGCCAAGCTCTAAAGGTGTTTTGTAGCAGCCAAATTGCTAAACCACAGGTTTCTGATAAAATCTTACAAAAGTTAAAACTTGTCACGATTCTTCATGAAAGTACTGATTGTCGGTGCAACAGGCACCTTGGGAAGGCAGGTAGCCCGTCGCGCCTTAGATGAAGGACTAGAGGTGTACTGCTTAGTTCGCAGCCCGAAAAAGGCGGCCTTCCTCAAGGAGTGGGGGGTTCGCTTAGTGATCGGGGATCTGCGCCAACCAGAAACCTTGTCGCCCGCCTTAGAAGGTGTAACGGTGGTGATTGATGCCGCAACTACCCGTCCCACTGACTCTCTGAGTATTAGGCAAGTTGATTGGGACGGTAAGGTTGCCCTGATCCAGGCCGCCGTTGCCGCTGGAGTTGAGCGCTATATCTTCTTCTCAATCATGGATGCACAAAAGCATCATGACGTTCCCCTGATGGAACTTAAGCGATGTACAGAGCTATTTCTGGCAGAATCAGGCTTAAATTACACCATTTTGCGCCCTTGTGGCTTCTTCCAGGGATTAATTGGGCAGTACGCAATTCCAATTCTAGAGAAACAGTCGGTTTGGGTGATGGGTGAGGCATCACCGATTGCTTATATGGACACTCAAGATATTGCCAAGTTTGCAATCACAGCACTTTCGCGACCGCACACTGAACGGCAAACATTTGACCTGGCAGGCCCCCGCGCTTGGGGCCCCTATGAAATTATCCGCCTGTGTGAACGCTTAAGCGATCGTGACGCAAAAATAGCCCGGATGCCTGTCGGCTTGCTGCGTACCGTACGCCGGATCGCCCGGTTTTTTGAATGGAGCTGGAACCTAGCTGATCGGTTGGCTTTTGCCGAAGTTTTAGGAACTGGTGAACCCTTAACAGCTCCGATGGCCGAAGTTTATACAACATTTGGTCTTGATCCGTCTCAAACCATGACCTTGGAGTCTTATATGCAAGACTACTTTGGCAGGATCTTAAAGAAACTCAAGGAACTAGACTACGAAAAATCTAAAAAACAGTCTAAAAGTAAGAAGAAAGTAACCTCATCTTAATTACCTAGATAGCTAACCAGGAATTAACGACTATTTGCTCCAGGTTGCGCCTTCTCTATTTCCCATGGCCCCCTTGTCCTTAGCCAGGTTTAACTGTGGCAAAAGCTGGCATCATTTACAACGAGACTAAATCCCAGACTTGTCGCCTCGCCAAAGAGCTAAAAGACGAGATGGAACGTCATGGCTGGGAGGTTTACTTGGCAACAGGCATGGGAGGCATTCTTGGATATTCTCGTCCAGACAGCCCAGTTTGTCATACGCCTGTTGATCGCCTTGCTGCTCCTGGGTTTGATGCTGAGATGACCTTTGCCGTGGTTTTAGGAGGAGATGGCACTGTCCTCTCTGCCTTTCGGCAGGTCGCCCCCTTTGGTATCCCTCTCCTCACAGTCAACACGGGCCATTTAGGATTCCTAACAGAGGTTTACTCAAAAGAACTTCCAGAGGTGCTGAGTGATCTACTGGCTGGCTACTACGAAATTGAAGAACGCTCAATGATGGCCGTTAGGGTCTTTCGTACCGAAACCCTACTGTGGGAGGCGCTTTCTCTCAATGAAATGGTTTTGAATAAAGAGCCTTTGGCTGGGATGTGCCATTTTGAGGTGGAAGTCGGCAAGCACGCCCTCGTCGATATTGCCGCCGATGGTCTGATTGTTGCCACCCCCACAGGTTCAACGGCCTACGCTCTGTCTGCGGGTGGACCAGTTGTAACACCAGGTGTCTCAATTTTTCAGCTAATCCCAATCTGCCCCCACTCGCTGGCTTCAAGGGCTTTAGTATTTGCTGATAGTGAACCGGTCACTGTCTTTACGGCTAATCCCAATCGTGTAGTAATGACTGTGGATGGCAATGCCGGTTGTTATGTGTTGCCAGAAGACCAAATTCGCATCCAGCGATCGCCTTATGCCGCCCGATTTATCCGCCTCCAAGCGCCTGAATTTTTTCACATCCTACGCGAGAAGTTAGGCTGGGGTTTACCCCACGTTGCCAAGCCAACTTAATGTCAATTGGCTAATCTCGGCTTAACATGGACATATCGTAACGATGTGTTAAAACGTAGGGGTGAGTATTAATACTTACTTTATTCTTAATATCCTTAAGCAAGGATTATAGTCATTAAAGCTTATGAGCGTTAGCACCCTGAATCACGGTCCCCGAATTCTTCTGGTCGAAACGGATGAAGGGCTAGCTCAACATGTTAGCCTTGACTTGAGAGAATCCGGCTACGATCCGATTGTCGCCTACGATGCAACCAGCGGGCTGCGGCAAATTTATGAATCTCAACCTGCACTGGTTGTCGTTGATCGGATGCTAGCCGGGGAATCTGGTTTAAGGCTCTGTAACCACCTCAGGCAGGTTGGTATTAGTATGCCTTTGTTATTAATGATGGCCCGCGATTCTATTGATGACCGGGTTGCCTGTCTAGAGGCAGGAGCCGATGACTACTTCTTGAAGCCCTACCGAACGGAAGAGTTTCTGAAGCTAGTCCGCCTTTATCTCAAACCAAACACGGCTAATACAGAACAACTGAAGTTTGATGGTCTCATCTTAGACCTGGCAACTCGAACTGCTGTGCGGAATGAGCAGACGATTAGTTTAACGGCTAAAGAATTTGAACTGCTAAAGTACCTGATGGAGCATCCACGGGAAGTACTCACCCGGGAGCAAATTTTGGAAAACGTTTGGGGTTATGATTTTTTAGGGGAGTCAAACGTGATCGAAGTTTACATCCGGTATCTGCGCTTGAAAATAGAAGACCAAGGTGGAAGGCGTTTAATTCATACCGTGCGCGGGGTTGGCTATGTTCTGCGCGAGGCGTAATTACCGGCAATGGATAGCTGGCACCTGGGGGATAATTTTGGGTGTAGCCTTAGTTGGTTGTTTACCGACCGTTGCTGTCCAGCTTACTACCCCTGCCTCCATGTCTGCCCCTAAAGCTTCAACACAGGTAGCAGGTCAAACCATTTATTTAGAAGTTGCCCAAACGCCGGAAGAACAAGCGTCAGGTTTGATGTATCGTACATCTTTAGCAGATGACCGGGGAATGCTGTTTCCCTTTAATCCAGCCCAAAAGGTCGGTTTCTGGATGAAAAATGTGCCTATCCCTTTAGATATTATTTTTCTGAGGGATGGCAAAGTAGTTAATATTGCTGCTGACTCACCTTCTTGTAACCGTGAACCTTGTCCAGTGTATTTTTCTGCCGGAGTAATTGACCAGGTACTTGAGCTACGTGGGGGACGAGCAGCTGAACTTGGAATAAAGCTGGGTGATAGTTTGCCCATTAACTGGCTGCCACCTGTTCATCCAGCCCAGCCTCAATAAAGGTTAATGTT
>CADCWO010000257.1:0-54969 GCA_902806435.1 uncultured Synechococcales cyanobacterium
TGCACCCGCAAAGGGGGAAAGATTCTCTTTTTTGCCGAGTTCCCGGACGAGATGGAAATACCGATTAACCCCAACCTGCTCTACCGCCGGGAAATTGATCTGATGGGCAGCTACAGTTCTTCTTACCGGGTTCAGTCTCTCGCTGCCGACATTGTGTTTAAAAAACAAATTGATGTAGATGCCCTGATTAGCGATCGCTACTCCTTACGGGACTTAGATGCTGCCGTGGAACGCGCCGTCGCTCCAGGGCCAGAAACCTACAAGATTCTCATCTATCCAGAAGCGGTAACGTCGTAAAGTACTGCAAATAGAAGCGTAGTTGAGAATAAATCGCAGTTGACTCCTGGCAGCAAAGTGAAGTAACTTAGGTCGCGGTCTAGTAGCTGATTAGTGCCTACTATTAACGACCACCGCATCTTCTAACTAAACTTCAGGCCAGGAGCGCCATGACATTAGCCGTAACAATTCCCACGCGTAATCGACCGCATAAGCTGTACCGCTGTCTCTCTGCGCTGGCAGCAGCCCGAAAGCAGTTAGCCTTTCCTGTCCAAGTCTGTGATTCTTCCGATACTGAAAAATTGCAAACAAAGGTCCGCAAGGTCTGTGAACCGTTCAATTTTGTCAGCTACCACCCGCACAAGGGTAAAAACGTTGCTGCTGCTCGCAATATCTGTGCCAAGGTAGTGGATGCCGACTTAATTGTGAACGTCGATGACGATGTCTACGTCAAGCCAGATGCAATTAGTCAGCTTTTCAATGCCTATAATGCTGCTAGTCAGCCCCGGGTTGTCGCCGGAAGTGTTGCTTGGGGAGACGACTGGAGTGCACCAATCGTCATGCGCCCAATTGGTTACGGGCGCAAAGCAGCACCGGGGGAGGCTCCAGATTTTCTGATTGGGGCCTTCTTCATCTACCCGCGAGCTTTCGCGCTTGCTTGGCCGTGGAACGAGAGAATTCGCACTTCTGATGATCGATTTATGGGAGCGCTTTGGCGCAGTAAAGGAGTGCAGCTACTATACGAACCGTGTGCCCAGGCCGTTCATGACCAGCAGCACGTCAGTTACGACGTTAAAGAGCAAGAGAGCCACATCTATGCCAACCTGTTTGACACCCTAATTGCCAACCCCAACCCAATGCGGTGTGTCTCTTACGAGCTACTGGGCTTTGCTGCTGGTGCGAAACTTTATTTTCGCAAGCCTGCTTCTGCCCTAGCCTATATTCGAGCGTGGATCAAAGGACATAGAGCATTGCTGCGAGATTGGCAGTTCCTTCAGCGATACCGTTGACTTAATAGGTAATCAGAGCTGTAATAATTGCAGGTATCGTCGGTTGACTGGTAGCCTCACCTGAACCGCCCCGCTCCCAAACCTCCACAAGCGGAGCCGCCGCGTTTGATCCTCTTGATTCTGAGCGGGTGACCAAACTCCACACACTGTTGGGGGCATGGGGTGGATACTAATCTCCTGGTTTCCAGTGACAAAGCCTTCTTGCAGGCTCTAGACTACACCCGCAAAGGGGGAAAGATTCTCTTTTTTACCGAGTTCCCAGACGAGATGGAAATACCGATTAACCCCAACCTGCTCTACCGCTGGGAATGGAACTGATGGGCAGTACAGTTCTTCATTTCGAGGGCAACCCTGGCCGCTCACATTGTGTTTAACAAACGAATTGATGAGATACCTGATCAGCGATCGCTATTCCTTCGGCTTAGATGCAGCGGTAGAAAGGACAACCGCCCCCAGACCAGAAACCCATAAGAGGCTGATCTATCCCTAGGAAGCTGAGGCTTTGAAGTATACATCCTAAAAACTTCTATACAGCTTTATCCTAAGGTAGAAGCTCTGATCGCAAAGCTTAGGATATATTTCCTAGCTAGGTTAAGTCAGCCTAATTCAGCCTTTAACTGATTAGTGACCACTTTTCATAAAGTTAAGGCTGGAGCGGAGGAACCATTCCAGGGGGCGAATCTCTTCCATCTCTTCTACTAATTTAAGAGATACAGCCAGAGAAGGACATCTCTCAGTCCTAGCCCGGCAGCTAACTTCGTCGGCGTTGAGAGGAGACTGAAGAGCCAGCATTTTCGAGATGTTTGAGCCTCACAGTGTCCTCAGACTATAGCAGCACTATCTTTCGGTAGGTCTGCCTTTGACTAAAGGAGGTTCAAGTGATATTTTTAGATTCATTTTGAATATTACTGCTGCGGTAATTTGAGCAGGTACTGGCTGAACTGAATTTAACCTAGGTTTCTAGGGTGGTTTTGGTTGAGTTTTAACTGGAATCACGGGAAGCTCTGATGATTTCAGTTCATCTGACTATTTAAGCTCTACGTCGTCTTGCTGACCTTGTTGATACGTCTAGATATCCGTTTGCGCAAGCTACTGAAGGGATGACAGCTAGTAGTTCACTTGCTTCATCGTTACTGCCACTGTGATCAAACGCCCAATCTAACAAATCAACTTCATACCTTGAAAAACCATGCATCTAGACACTGTTGTCCTGGTCCTGATTGAAGTCTTAATCGTGATTGGGCTTTCCCGGTTGATGGGATTAGGGTTTCAAAAGATTCACCAACCACTGGTGATTGGGGAGATTGTTGCTGGGATTATGCTAGGTCCTTCTTTGCTGGGGTTAGTTGCCCCTGACTTAGCAGGAGCGTTGTTCCCAGCGGAGGCGGTGCCCTTTCTGAATGTGCTCTCGCAAGTGGGCTTAATTTTCTTCATGTTCTTGATTGGCCTGGAACTAGACCCAAAGTACCTCAAGGGCCAGATGGACATTGCGATCGTAACGTCCCACGTCAGTATTCTGGTGCCATTCGCTCTCGGTACACTGCTGGCACTGCTACTTTATCCGATCTTGTCGGATGCCAGTGTTTCATTTACGGCTTTTACCCTCTTTCTGGGATCAGCCATGTCGATTACTGCTTTCCCGGTGCTGGCGCGGATCATCACTGAGCATAATTTACAGGGTACTCGCTTAGGCACCCTCGCTTTGACCTGTGCTGCCGTGGATGACGTTACCGCCTGGTGCTTGTTGGCATTGGCGATCGCGGTTGCCAATACCAACAGCATGGTGGGGGCCTTGCCGACTTTAGCGTGGTCAGCTCTTTATATCGCCTTAATGGTGACTGTAGGACGGAAGCTGCTCCAGCGGCTCTCAAATTACTACGACCGGATGGGCCGGCTCTCTCAGTTCGCTTTGGCGGGAATTTACATGGGGGTGCTAGTTTCGGCCTTGATCACGGAAATCATTGGCATTCACCTGATCTTTGGCGCCTTTTTGCTCGGGGCAATCATGCCCAAAAATGGCGGGCTAACTCACGAACTTGCGATTAAAACAGAAGACTTTGTCCTCACCTTTCTGTTACCTGTTTTCTTCGCCTATAGTGGCCTGCGCACACAAATCGGTTTATTGAATACCCCCAGGTTGTGGCTGATTTGCGCCCTTGTTGTCGCTGTCGCGATCGTTGGCAAATACGTGGGCACCTATGTCGCTGCTCGAGTGAATGGGATAGATCACCGAGAGTCTTCTTCACTCGGATGGTTGATGAATACACGGGGCCTGACAGAACTGATTGTGCTGAACATCGGTTTGAATTTGAATGTCATCTCCCCGGTTATGTTCACCATGCTTGTGATCATGGCCTTAGTCACCACGTTTATGACTGCTCCCCTGCTGGAGTGGACCTATCCAAAACGACTGATCAAGTTAGATATGGTAGAGCCAACGGCAGAGGTGGAACCCGACTATAAGGTGCTGGTGCCGATCGCTAATCCCAATACGCAAAAGGGTTTAGTTCAACTGGCAGCGATGATTGCCTTTGATGCTAATAACCCATCTTCAAAACAGTCGGCCGTCTATCCCCTCAGCTTAATCGGATTGGAGGGGGACTACGCTTTTGAGAGTATGCCTGCTGAGGTGACTCGTCAAGTCAATAAGCGGCGGGAGCGCCTAGAGGAAATTGGGCAAAGCTTAGAGCCACCAGAGCTGCGTGCCTTGATCCACCCTATGGTTCAGGTCGCGAACGATATCGGGCCAGAGCTCGCCCGAATTGCTGAGGCAGAGCGCATGAACCTAATTTTACTGGGCTGGCACCGCTCGACCTTTAGACAAAACCGCTTAGGTGGGCCTGTCGGCCAAATTCTCAACTTAGCACCCGTCGATGTCGCAATTTTTGTGGAAAAAGAACCCGATTATGCTTGGCAGAATTTACTGGTTCCCTACGCCGGCACGATCCATGATGACTTGGGAATTGAATTAGGCTTACGCCTATTGGGGAGTAACCCCAACCGTCACTTAACCATCCTGCGAGTCGCTCAGCGCAGCGAAGGTTCCGTGGAACTCAGCTATGAACTACGCGAAGCCCTAGACCAGTTACCTGATCAAGTTCATGAGCGCATCAAGCTGCCGATGGTTGAAACAGATAACAGGCTTGAAACCGTCATTTCAGCATCCAACGAGGCAGATTTAATGATTGCTGGGGCAAGCCGAGTTTGGGGAATAGAACGCCAAATCTTAGGCCGTCATACCGATGCTCTGGCAAGAGATTGTCAATCGTCCCTGTTAATTACCCGCAAGTACAGTAAAGTTAGCGCTCC
Organism: uncultured Synechococcales cyanobacterium; assembly: GCA_902806435.1. Taxonomy (GTDB): domain Bacteria; phylum Cyanobacteriota; class Cyanobacteriia; order Thermosynechococcales; family Thermosynechococcaceae; genus CADCWO01. The sequence continues at coordinate 4,596 of CADCWO010000257.1, forward strand.
TGTTACTTCTGTTAGGACTCCAAACACATCAGCCCGTGCTTAGCCCTAAATCATGAACCACTTCACCCCCAAATCTTTGATTTTTTATGCCGTGGCAATTGGCTCAGTGGTACTCCTGTTCAACCGAGTCACCGCCTACGGCAATCGTAACCTGCAAGCTTCCCAAAATATCGAGGGCAATTATCTGATTAAGGCTGAAAATTTGCCGCAGTGTCTAAAGTCTGACGATTTAGCCCTCAAGCTTCAGCAATCTGGAGTTTATCTAGTTGGCTCATTAACGAACAACTTGCGCAAGGCGGCAGCCTCAGCTGAAGAAAGACCGACCCTGACAGGAGAGTGGCGAGGCGGGCAGCTCTCCCTCAAGGGCCCGCTTAAAAATGAGGCCTGCCCTGACACTCAAATAGCGATCGCGGGTTCAATCACGCAGAAAGCCCTCAACGGCCAGCTCAATATTAATGCTGAGCCGCCTGTGAAGTTTACAGCCCAGCGACAACCAGTGGCTCAAACCAAGGAAGGCAAGTAGCTCTAACAAGAGGGCTTGAGTGGCAGGAGTAAGGCAGCTGAGACAAAAGGCTAAGGGCGGTAGAAGAGAAGAATGACCCCTCAAAGGTCGACAAGTAGGACTAGATCCATTGTCTATAGAGCTTCCGCCGCAGGCGTAAACCACGCAGAAGGGGTAGCAATATCTCAGGCAAAGACCGATGAATCTACACTTATTACTTCACGCACTTAAGCTACCCGGTCTAGACAACTGGGGTCAAGCTCTAGGTTGGTCGTTGATCAAGCGAATGATCCGCACCACGTTTCCCGATGTGCAACCTATTTCAACCCATGCACTAGCTACTCAATTAGAAGACCCTAGAACAGAAAAGCCAATCTTGCTAGATACGCGAGCAGTAGCAGAATACCTTGTCAGCCACCTACCCAACGCCCAGCAGGTTGATCCAAGCTTGGAGGATGTGACTGACCTCAATCTACCGAACTTAGAGCAGTCGATTGTTACCTACTGCTCTGTAGGCTACCGTTCCGCTGCGATCGCTGAGCTTTTACAGAAAGCTGGATATACCAATGTGGCTAATCTGGAAGGCTCGATCTTCCAGTGGGCGAATGAAGGACGATCTGTCTACCGCAATGGTCAAGTAGTATCGCAAGTCCATCCCTACAATCAACTTTGGGGACGCCTTTTGAATCAACGGTTGCATACCTATGAAGTCCCTGCAGACGCTGGAAATAAACGGCGATAAAATGAAGGTTCCCGTACCCCTCTCATCAAAGTGCAGGTATGGCCAGATGGACATCAATACGCAAGACTTAATGGCTCGCTTAAAGGAGCCTTTCGCCGTAACAGAGCACAAAGAGCGAAAACTGCCGGGGGGTGGGCGCTGGTTTTATATCCCCTGGCAGACCATCCGCGATCGCCTGGAAGCACTTTTTCCTCTAGATTGGACGGCGACCTACAGTGATCCTGTGGTTGTCGGGGACTACACCGTCATTCGCTGCCAGTTGACCATCTTACTATCTCAAGGTGGAATTACTAGAGAAGGGGTGGGCAATGACAAAGCTTTTCCAGAGCTGAATCAACAGGGTAAATCTAAAACGATTGGCACCCCGCCCGAGCGAGCGAGGGCAGATGCCTTTAAAGGAGCTGCTGAGGAATTTGGAATTGGCGCTTACCTAGACGACCAAAAGTTTGTGATCCGCCACATGCAGACTGTGGGAGATAGTAGGGCTTACAAGTTTGCCAAAGAAAACGACTGGTTAGATCACGGCTTGCCGACAGCTAATGAGGGGCGGTCCAGCGATCCAATTAGCCCCTTGAGCAAGCCAATGGCTCCATCAGCCAATGGAACCTCATCCCAACCCCCATCGCTGGGGATAGACCCTGCACCACCTGATCTGGGAGTGCCGCTGCAAGGAGCAACCACTCCTACCAAGCAGCAGCCAGCAAATTCTCGACCTGTAGGAAGTGAAGCTGTTGATTACCCGGCACCCACAGCACCATCGGCAAGTATCCCTGAAATGAGCCCAGTAGATGTTTTAGAGCATATCTCGACTGAGTTGAAACGAGTGGGTTGGACAAATACTCAAGGTCGTGATTATTTGATCAAGACCTATGGCAAGCGATCGCGACAGCAATTAAGCGAGACTGAACTTTGGGATTTCCTGATCCACTTACGGTCTTGTAGCCCAGTTGTCGCGGATCCATTTTAAGGAAATATTTTAAGGGTAACTCTAGGAGGGAAAGTTAGTGGCTGACGAATTCAAAAAAGGAGACCGAGTCGAGTGGAACACGCCCCAGGGCAAAACAATCGGCAAGGTTAAGCAAAAGTTGACCTCACCGACTGACGTGAGTGGCCACCACGTTAACGCCTCCCAGGACAATCCCCAATACTTAGTGGAGAGCGAGAAAACTGGCAAGGAGGCAGCTCACAAACCTGAATCCTTGAAGAAACTTGACCACAAGTAGTTTTATGGGCAGAGATTCAATAACCGCCTAGATCTGTCACTCCTTCACGTTCGGTTGTTTGACGGTTGGCAGTTCGGGTAAAAAGCTTTGAAAGGCCTGTCCTCGGTGGCTAAGGCGATGCTTCAACTCTGGAGGCATTTGGGCGAAGGTCATGCCTTGCTCTGGGACATAGAAAATTGGGTCATAACCAAAGCCCTGTGAACCCCGGGGAGCATTAAGAATCTCTCCCTGGCAGGTACCAACAGTCTCCAGGGCAATAGAGCCATCCGGTCGAGCCAAAGCGATCGCACAGACAAATTGCGCTTTCCGGTTAGCCGTTGCTCCCAGTTCATGGAGCAACCGATTAATCCGCTCTGGATCAGTCTTGGCGTAGCGAGCAGAGTAAATCCCCGGTGCACCGTTGAGGGCCTGCACTTCTAGACCAGAATCATCGGCGATCGCCCACTCTTCCATTGCTTTGGCAATGCTAGCAGCCTTAAGGCGAGCGTTGGCTAAAAAAGTTGTGCCTGTTTCCTCAATCTCTAGTTCTGGTGGCTTCAGCACCAGTTCCCATTCCGGATCGCTGAGATAGGCTTGGATTTCCTGTAATTTACCTGGGTTAGAAGTAGCAACGACTAATCGGGTCACAGTGCAGTTAGTTCCTAATGGCTGAGTATAAACTTATCCTCACGGACGTTCTTGTTACCGTACTCTAAACTAAAGATGAGTGTATCTATCCTGTACAGGAGTTGGGTAATGGGTAGCTTAATTGGCCTTATTCTTGTTGTGGTTTATGTAGCCGGAGTCTGGAAGTTTTGGAGTGGGTTTAACCGGACTAACTTTAGCCAAGGGCGGTTGCCTCTATCGTTGCTGTGGCCAGTCCTTCTGGTATCGAACAAGTCCTATCGCAAAAACTTCAACAAGGCATTAAAGGGCTAGTTAAGTAGGATCACAATGGTTTGCAAGAGGAGTTGAAGCTCCTCTGAAATATGTCCAACCCTAAAAATCAATCATCAGGCTGGTTTGGTGCTTCCTCTGACGTTTGGCAAGCTCAGGTTCTAGCAGTAGCAGAGCGCTTTAACCACGAATACCGGGGAGAGCCGTTTGAGCTACCAGCCGAAGTAGAGGCTTTACCAATTTTTCGAGAGCGGATCTCAGGCAAACTTCAGACCAAAGTTGCCTCTGAATTTTGGCAGCTTGTGCGACCGCAGAAGAACCAACGGTGTTTGGATATTGGCTGCGGTATTAGCTTTTTAATTTATCCTTGTTGGCGAGAGTGGAACGCTCTATTTTACGGTCAGGAAATGAGTGCTGTGGGGCGGGATATATTGAACAGTCGTGGTCCCCAGCTGAATTCAAAGCTGTTTAAAGGTGTCCAGTTAGGCCCAGCCCATCATTTGGCCTATGAGGAGGCTCAGTTTGACTGGGCGATCGCCACAGGCTGGAGTTGTTACTATCCTCTGGATTACTGGCAACAAGTCATGGCAGAAGTAAAGCGAGTGCTTAAACCCGGGGGCCAGTTTGTCTTTGATCTGCTTGACCCAGAAGCCCCATTGGCGGAGAATTGGGCGATTCTAGAAACCTACCTAGGTGCTGAGGTTTTCTTGGAACCTTTAGCGAATTGGGAAAAAATGCTCCAGGCTAGCGGTGGCAAGATTACGAAACGGCTGCCAGGGGAACTATTTCAGCTTTATAAAGTTCAGTTTTGAGCCTGCGAGGAACCAAGCGCATTTGGCTGATTGGCGGCACCGCCGAAAGTGGGCAATTGGCTAGAGCCATTGTGCAAGCTGGGCTGCCCTGTCTTGTCTCAGTCACAACCGAGGCTGCTAAAACGCTTTATCCAGTAGTGCCGGAACTGCAAGTGGTGGTAGGAAAGTTTAGCGATCAGCAGTTTGAGCATTTTTTGGTGGCAGAAAATATTGGGGCAATTTTAGATGCCTCCCATCCCTACGCTTTAGCAATTTCCCAGCTGGCGATCGCTGCTGCAACACAACACCAGATTCCTTACCTCCGCTTTGAGCGTCCAGGATTGAAAGAAAGCACAATGGCTGATCAACCAATCATCCACTTGAATAGCTTTGATGCGCTTCTCGCAGGCAATTACCTCCAAACAGAGCGGGTATTACTGACGGTTGGCTACAAACCCTTATCTTTGTTCAAAAACTGGCACATCCAGACAACACTGTTTGCTCGGATTCTTCCCTCTGTCGTTGCCTTAGAAGCAGCCTTAGCCGCCGAATTTAAGCCAGAGCGTTTATTTGCAATGCGGCCACCAGTCCCCCTGGAGATAGAACGGGCACTCTGGCAGCACTGGCAGATCTCCTGTGTGGTGACTAAGGCATCCGGTCAGCCGGGGGGAGAGGACATTAAACGAGTCCTAGCGGCTGAATTGGACATTACCTTAATTGTGATCACGCGACCCGAATTATCCTACCCCCAGCAAACTAGTGACCTGTCGACTGCCTTAGCTTTTTGCCGTCAGTCTGCTTTGAAGGTTTAGACCGCAGCTAGCTCCGCCAAAACATCTGTGGCATGAGTGGCTGTCTGCACACTGTCATAAACGTGGCTGATTGTGCCATTCTCGTCAATGATATAGGTCACGCGCTTGGCATAATTTCCGTTATCCACGTCATAGGCTTTGATGATTGAGCGATCGACATCTGCCAACAACGGAAATGGCAGATTGTACTTCTGCGTGAATGCCTGATGAGCCGCTTCATCGTCTGCGCTGACGCCCAGCACTACAATGTTCTTACTTTGGTAGTCGGCGTAGTTATCGCGGAAGCCGCAAGCTTGTTTGGTGCAGCCCGGCGTGTCGTCTTTGGGATAAAAGTATAAAATTACCGTTTTACCCGCGTAATCAGATAAAGAAACGGTATTGCCGTTGGTATCTTTAGCTGTAAACACGGGAGCAGTGGTACCAGTAGATAAAGTCATAAATAGGCCCTCAGTTAGAACTCAGACAATCTACCTGACATCGTAGACCGTTTGATTGATCTAAATCTCGCTGTCAGGGGATCTAACCAGTAAGATGAGAAAGTGAGCAATCAACGTAATATTCTGTTTCTTAATTCAGGAGTCTGACGTGATCGAACCACTGCTTGATGGAATTGTGCTAGGTCTTATTCCAATCACCCTTGCCGGACTATTTGTTGCGGCTTACCTCCAGTACCGCCGAGATAAAGATTTAGGTGTTGGTGGCGGCTGATTAAATTTAGATATGGTGCGCCGCTAATTCATCATGCGGTAAAACGTCAGAGCGGTATTGCCATAGACTTTTTGCCGGGATACCTCTAGGTTGCTAACATGCTGATTGAGCAACCGTTGAGGATGATGCTCAACAGCCATCTCTCCATCAGGAGTTAGTAGTGCGTAGTCAGCGATCGCCGTGATTACTGGCTGATAAAGTTCGCTTCCATAGGGAGGATCAAAGTAGATCCGGTCAAAGGCTTGGCCGGATAGTTTTTTGAGTTGCTGCACTACATCCCCTCGCAGAACTTGGAACTCTTGCGGGGGAACGGCAATCTGCTGCCAATTCTGCTGAATCACCCCGCAGGCCCGGTGTGACTGCTCGATACCTATGACATAGGCTGCGCCGCGGCTGAGGGCCTCGGCTCCCATTGCGCCACTACCGGCACACAGATCCAGCCAGCGACAGCCCTCAACTTTTCCTTGCCAAATATTAAACAGAGCTTCTCGTACCCGCGCAGGCGTAGGACGGGTTACCAACCCGGGCAGGGTTTTAAGTTGGCGATTGCCATGAATCCTCATCCTTAAACCAGAACGGTTGAGCGTACCTGCTGCACAAAATTAGACAGAATTTGCAGACCTGTCGTTGAGGATTTTTCCGGGTGGAACTGAACCGCCATCAGGTTGTCACGAGCAATCGCAGCTGTCACCGTTTGGCTGCCATGGGTGACCGTCGCCGCCCGAACTTGGGACTCAACGGGATCGACGTAGTAGGAATGGACAAAATAAACCCAGGACTGAGGTGTTAGCTGCTGCCAGAGGGTGAGCTGCGGTTGTGTAAGTTCTAGATGATTCCAGCCCATATGGGGGATGGTAATTCCAGGTTCGTGGTGGAAGCGCTTTACCGTCCCAGCAATAATTCCCAACCCCGGTTCGCTGCCTTCTTCACTACCTTCAAACAGGATTTGCAACCCTAAACAAATGCCCAAGAATGGCTTGCCACTGGCAATCACATCCTGAATGACAGGTACTAGCCCTCGCGATCGCAGCTGTTGCATCGCCGGGTCAAAGGCGCCAACTCCCGGCAAGACCACAGCATCCGCTCGCTCTAAGTCATGAGGTCGATCTGTAATCTGAGTTTTGGCTCCAGCTTTCTCCAGACCTTTACACGCAGAGTGAAGATTTCCCATGTCGTAATCAATGACTGCGATCACTGCCATTAATCTGCTCCTTGGACTGGATACTGAAAACTAACACTTCAACTGTACATTACCGTTATTCCCCCGGTGGAAACTGGTGCTCCCGGACTTCTGCACTAAACTGCTGCACCGCCTGGGTAATGTCTTGCCGCAACGTGGCATAAAGCTTGGCAAAAGGAGGTTGCCATGCCGAGAGCCCCAACAAATCAGCAGTGACTAACACTTGCCCATCACAGTGGGGCCCGGCCCCAACCCCAATCGTTGGAATGCTGAGTTTCTTGGTGATCTGCATAGCCAAATCTGCGGGAATGTGTTCCAAGACAATGGCAAACGCGCCTGCTGCTTCTAGGGCGATCGCTTCGGAAATAATTTTCTCAGCGCTGTCTGGCGACTTGCCCTGTTTGCGATACCCACCCAGTTGACGAACAGACTGAGGAGTGAGTCCCACATGTCCCATCACGGGGATACCCGTTTGCACCAGACGGCTCACGGTTTCCGCCAGCGCCGGGTAACCACCTTCTAGCTTTACTGCCTGAGCCCCCGCCTCCTTTAAGACTCGTCCCGCTGCGTGCAGGGCCTGTTGCGGGCTTTCTTGGTAGCTTAAAAATGGCAAATCACAAACGACTAAAGCCTGCTGAACACCGCGTTGGACCGCTTTAGCATGGTGCAGCATTTCCTCCAAAGTAACCGGCAGAGTCGTTTCATAACCCAGAGCAACCATTGCTAGGGAATCCCCAACTAGGACAATATCAACGCCAGCTTGATCGATCACTTGTGCTAAAGCGTAGTCCCAGGCAGTCAAGGCAACGATAGGCCGTCCTTGTTGTTTGCACTGCAGTAGTTTCTGGATCGTGACTGCCATCAGGTTTAGAGCCTATTGGAAAAGTAGGTACACGAATGCTTATTTCTCCAGGCGAGTTGCATACCACTGCAGAAACTGCCCAGGCCCAACATCTAGCTCACAAGCGGTATCTAGAAGGCGCTGGGCCTGGGCGTCCACGGAAGGAAGCTGTTGCAAATCCTGAGGTAAATTGTCCTGACGCTGCCCTAAGACTGTTTTTAATTTTTCTAACAGTTCGGCCACTGTCAAAAACTGCTCTGGTTGATCTGCCTCCAGCAGTACAAAGATCTCCTGCTCATACATCAAAGAATCTGGCATCTATCGTTGTCTCCTACCGACTATCGATTGCTGAGAACGTTTATTTTGCCGGAGCTATCCGCTTACGTAAGCTTTCGGCACGACGCTTTGAAACCTGATTGTCAGGAGAGCGGGTTAAAGCTTCTTCATAAACTTCCAGTGCTTGAGCGGCCAACTTCTTCCGCTCGTAAGCATGACCCAAGTTATTTAGCGCGGCCACGTAACCAGGGTTTATTTTTAATGCTTCTTTGTAGTGGCGAATCGCTAGGTCGTACTGTTCCTGACCAAAATAAGCATATCCTAGACCGTTGTAAACGGGGGCAAGATTCTCTTCTTGCTCAACATCCTCCGCTTTCAAGGCTTTCTGAAACTCGGAGATCGCCTGGGTATATAACTTTTTGCTTAAATAAATGCTGCCTAGCTCGTAATGCTCTTGTACAGTCCCTTGCTCTTTATTTAGTTTTTTTTGTAACCGAGACAGGGCCATCTCAACCTTGCGAGTCTTTAGAATTTGACGCAGGAGCGTCCAGGCAATAGCAGCAAGAAACGCTAAAAGAATAGAGACGTAAACAGTTGGCAGAACGTCGTTCATAAACCGGAGTGACCTGAAACTTTAATTACCTTCTTCCAGCCTATCAAAAGGGGTTTTCATTGTTTGCGAATCGGTAGTCCCCAATAAAGGCTTCGTGCTTTCAACCAACCTGTTGATTGCCACAGGCTAATAGCTTCATTCACCCGCCGTCGCAGCTCCTCATACTGTAAACCTTTGGGTGACACAACCGCTAAGGGCTCGGCGGAGAGAAGAAAGGGTAGTTGGTGGTATTGGGGCAATTCCTGCACCCAGCCACTCAAGACACTGGCGTCTGCGGCAAAAGCTTTCACGTTGTTGGTTTCCAGCAATGATCTCGCTGCTGAATAGGAGTCAACCCCGACCAATTTTGCGGTTGGCAAAATAAATCGCAAGCTAGCAATCGTGCTAGATCCCTTAAGAACCCCAATCCTTTCAGCTGAGAGTCCAGAAAGAGTTTGAATGGCTGGATCTAGTGTGATGATAGCAGTGCCATCTGTGTAGTAGGGGGGGCTGAAGTTCACCAGCCGCGATCGCGCTGCTGTTGCCGTCATCCGGGCAATTACCAAATCAACTTGTCCTTCTAGCAGCACGGACAGCCGGGCCTCGTTGGCAACGGGGCGCAGCACAACCGCCTCTTTGCGGCCTAGCAAGGCTTGTGCTAACCCTTGAGCAACCTCAATCTCTAGGCCTTTAAGTTGTCCTGCTGCATTCTTATACCCCAGCGGCCGCAGGTTATCTTTGACGGCAACAATTAAATAGCCCCGTTGTTTAATCTCCCTCAGGTCCGCTGCCTGGCTTGGCAGGCCGATCAGAGCCAGCAAAATACTGAGGCTGAATAGTAATCGAAGCTGACGACTCATAGCTAACAATAGTACTGGTTTGGGCCATCCTAGCTTGACAGCTAGCTGAAATATAACCACTTGTTCAGCGACAAAACTGTAAATTATTGTGCCTAAATGTGGGAACTACAACTTATTTTTTACGGTTAACCGAGTCTACAAGAGCCGAAGAATAACTAAATTAAAAGAAGAAAAGTAAAGCTGCTAAGTGGGACTGAGCACCAAGCCTAGAACTTTAACTACTCGATTTGACTTGAAATTTTTCCGTCTTGCTTACAGGTAAGTTTGTTTTTAAGAGTTCAAAAGAGGTAAAGAGATTATGGCACTTATTCGTTGGGAACCGTTGTCAGAAATGTCTACTCTGCGTCGTCAAATGGATCGGTTGTTTGATGAACTGATGCAAGCTAGATCCAATTCGCCAGAGTTTACCCTCAGCAACGGTAATACCTGGGTACCAGCCGTGGAAGTAAAAGAAACTGATGCTGAGGTGGTTCTGCGAGCTGAGATTCCTGGCGTAGAAGCAAAAGACTTAGATGTTCAGGTGACTCAGAAAGCGGTGGCAATTACTGGTGAGCACCGGTATGAAAAAAAATCTGAACAGAAAGGTCACTTACGCTCTGAGTTTCGCTATGGCAAATTCCAGCGGGTCGTACCACTACCCGCACAAGTGCAGAATGATCAAGTAAAAGCTCAGTTGCAGGATGGCATTTTGACGTTGAACTTGCCCAAGGTAGAAGCGGAGCAGCGCAAGGTTGTCAAGGTGACAATTGGGGGAGAAGCTTCTGCCCCAGCCATGACACCAGCTACTAATGGTCACACTGAGACTGAGAACTCTGAGCCTGCCGACTCCGCGATCGCTTAAGCCAACTAAAGGTAGCTGGATCGTTGGGTGATCGCTAATCACAGTTAAACGATTTGTTATCCTGGCCGGGGCTAGGCCCTAAACCGCCCCGGCTAAGGTTCGGTAAATACCCCTTCATACCAAGGCAGATCGCCCGCAGTATAGAAGATAAGCATTAAACATTGTTTTCTTACTGGTTGCTTAAATACCAGTTGTTCATTCTGAAACCGGAAAAATCCTATGGCAAAAGTTGTTGGTATTGACTTAGGGACAACGAACTCGTGTGTTGCTGTCATGGAAGGTGGTAAACCCACCGTCATCGCAAACGCAGAGGGTTTCCGGACGACTCCCTCTGTTGTTGCCTTTGCAAAGAATGGTGATCGCTTAGTTGGCCAAATTGCTAAGCGTCAGTCTGTGATGAACCCAGAGAATACTTTTTACTCGGTCAAGCGGTTCATTGGCCGTCGCTTCACTGAAATTACCCATGAAGCCACTGAAGTTTCCTACAAAGTTCTGGATGTTAACGGGAATGTCAAACTTGACTGCCCTGCTGCCGGCAAAAAGTTTGCTCCAGAAGAAATTTCAGCCCAGGTATTGCGGAAGCTAGTTGATGACGCGAGTAAGTACTTGGGTGAGCAAGTAACCCAGGCCGTGATCACTGTTCCTGCCTACTTCAATGACTCCCAGCGGCAAGCAACCAAAGACGCAGGTAAAATTGCCGGCGTCGAAGTGTTGCGGATCATTAACGAGCCGACTGCTGCTTCTCTCGCTTACGGCCTAGATAAGAAGAGCAACGAGACGATTTTGGTGTTCGACCTAGGGGGTGGGACGTTCGACGTTTCGATTTTGGAAGTCGGAGATGGGGTGTTTGAAGTCCTTTCTACCTCTGGTGATACTCACCTGGGTGGTGACGACTTTGACAAGAAGATCGTCGACTACATGGCAGAAGAGTTCAGAAAGGCTGAGGGTATTGATCTCCGTAAAGACAAGCAAGCCCTGCAACGCTTAACGGAAGCTGCGGAGAAGGCCAAGATGGAACTCTCTAGCGTCACCCAAGCCGACATTAACTTACCCTTTATCACCGCTACTCAAGACGGTCCTAAGCACCTGGACACAACCTTGACCCGTGGTAAGTTTGAAGATCTTTGTTCTGACTTGATCGAGCGTTGCCGGATTCCGGTTGAGAATGCGGTACGTGATGCCAAAATTGACAAGAGTGCGATCAACGAAGTCGTCCTAGTGGGTGGTTCTACCCGGATTCCGGCCATCCAGGAAGTTGTGAAGCGAACCCTAGGTAAGGACCCCAATCAGACTGTTAACCCGGATGAAGTTGTTGCCGTTGGGGCTGCGATTCAGGCTGGGGTGTTGGCTGGGGAAGTTAAAGATATCCTGCTCCTGGATGTTACACCGCTATCCCTTGGTGTTGAAACCCTAGGTGGTGTGATGACCAAGATCATCCCACGCAACACCACGATTCCGACAAAGAAATCTGAGGTTTTCTCCACTGCGGTCGACGGGCAGTCGAACGTCGAAATTCACGTTCTCCAAGGTGAGCGTGAAATGTCGAACGACAATAAGAGCCTGGGCACCTTCCGTCTAGATGGTATTCCATCTGCTCCGCGAGGCGTACCCCAAATTGAAGTCACCTTTGATATTGATGCCAACGGCATTCTTAACGTCAAAGCAAAGGACAAAGGTACGGGCAAAGAGCAGTCGATCAGTATCACAGGTGCATCAACCTTGCCCTCCGATGAGGTTGACCGGATGGTAAGAGAAGCAGAGCAGAATGCTGCTACTGACCAGGAACGCCGCGAGAAAATTGAGGCGAAGAACCAGGCAGATACGCTGGCTTACCAAGCTGAAAAGCAGATCAATGAGCTAGGAGATAAAGTTCCTGCTACGGAGAAGGAAAAGGTTGAAGGCATGATCAAGGACCTGCGAGAAGCGGTTAGCAAAGAAGATCATGACCGGATTAAGACCTTAACCACGGAGCTGCAACAGGCCCTTTACGCGATTAGCAGCAACCTCTACCAGCAAGCTGGCGGAGCTCCTGAAGCTCCAACGGGTGACGGCGCAGGTACCAGTGATAATACGTCTGGCAGCTCAGACAACGATGTAATCGACGCAGAGTTTTCTGAGACTAAATAATAAGGAGAAGTCCTTATCTTAAACAGGTAATCCCCCTGAGCCAGCCGGCTCAGGGGGATTACTATTGGTTCTTACTTCCTAGCTTGAGCAATCGGTGTCCCACAGGGATAGGTTGCGACAGGTTGGGAGGATGGGGTTGTTGTCGTAGCAGCTTTATGCTCTTGAGTTGAGCGCATTTGTAAGTAATCGTATGTGAGCCGCGCCAGTAGTTCTTCCCGACGGTCGTAGAGTCGCTTTAAGGGGCGGGGTGGGCATTGACTGATCACGTAGGCTGTCATGATCGGTAGGGCAATGGTGCTATCGGTGTAGCAAACGACGGTATCTCGCAAAGCATCCGGCTCAACTTTACCCCAACTTACAGCCTCACTAGGGACTGCCCCAGAGAGCCCGCCAGTATCGGGACGGGCATCGGTAACTTGGATGAAATAGTCGTGCCCTCGCTCCTCTAAACCTAAAACCTCATGGATTTGTGGTTGGGTTTGAAGCAAGAAGTTCTTAGGGCTGCCACCTCCAATAATCAGGGCTGCACTTTTACCCTCTGTGCCAGGCGTCTCAGACTCCCGAGCAAAGTAGGCGATCGCAGCGGTCTCGTTGACATCTAAAGAGGGGTCAAGGACCAGTGAGGATCCTTCCAAAGCAAGAGCGGCTACGTTCATGCCGATCGAGCTATCTCCCGGCGAAGAGGTGTAGATCGGTACCCCACACTCGTAGGCGGTAGCAATTAGGCAAGAACTCTCGATACCCAGTTGCTTTTCCACTTCCCGGACATACTTGCCCAACAGATGATGGAATTCCGCGGTCCCCATCCGTTTCTGAAAAGCGGGTGCTCGCAGAATTTGCCGAATAAAGGCATCTGTTTCCAGCAAGACATCGTAGTCAAAGATAATGTCGTAGATCCGAATCCGGCTTTCTTGACGCAGCTTGACATCATCGACAAAGGGATGGCTGGCGTAGAGGCTGAGCCCTAAGCCATAGTGCATATCGTGGTAAAGATTTGCGCCTGTACTGATGATGTAGTCAATAAACCCGTTGCGAACTAAGGGAGCCAGTACTGACACCCCAAAACCCGCTGGAGTCATGGCACCAGACAAGCTCAGCCCCACGGTAACGCCTTCGCGCATTACCTCCTGGCTCAATAAATGACAGATCTCGCGCAGGCGGGCAGAGTTGTAAGCAGTGAAGTAAGTATCAATTAAATCAACCACACCAATGTTGGCAGGCATGGGGGTGGGTGCAATTTTACGGCTGTAAAGTTGGGACATTTCGGTACTCCGGCGGCAGTCAAAAGCATAAACAACAAAGAAGTGGATAAAAGCGCGGGTTTTTAGTGCTTGAAAGTCAGATTAATCCCTCTAGCAAAGAACTACCGTGATTCGTTAGCCCTAAAAATTCTGGAGCTAACCTTCTAAATAGCTTTGAACTAACTGGGAGAAAATCTTCCGCTCAGCCCCACGCAGGAGGCCAAAGTAACCTCCGTGCAGTAGCATCTACCTACTGCAATCGCAGCAACGAGTTAAACAAGTTATTGCTAGAAGAGTTGATCGACCCAGCTTGCGCTCCAACCCAAACTGGAGGCTGGCGGGTGGCAAACCTAAAGTTGCAGGCCGATCAAGTCATACTAGGCGCTTCACAGCGATCAACCCAGGATAAGGCTGGGTCAGATAATCGCTTCCGCTTTAATTTCATTTCTAGATACCACAGGGGTTGCCAGGGGTATCCAGTTAAAGTTGTGAATTTCAATTCAGTTTAAGCAACTTTACTTGACATAGATTAACATTTATCCTGCCCTGTTGAGGGTTAGCAAGTATCACTCTAAAGGACTAATCTTAAGGCAAGCCCTCTAGCGTAGCAGATTACGCTTATCGAGTAAGCGATTGAAGTTTCAACTTTGTACTTTAAAGCCCCAATGCAGACTAACCCTAATTCAACCGAAATTGAACTACAAGCGTCATCTGCGAATGCTCCAGCCACTGCTGAGCAAACGTCTTTAGATGCCGATCAGTACCAGCAAAAAATGCGGCGGCGAAAGGAAGTGCAAGCCCAACGTTTGGCTGAGCGCTCTTTAGAAAAAGGATTGGTGATCATCCACACAGGTAACGGCAAGGGCAAAACAACTGCCGCTCTAGGGATGGTCCTGCGATCGCTGGGTCATGGCTACCGGGTGGCGATCGTCCAGTTCATCAAAGGTGCCTGGGAACCGGCAGAAAAAGCAGCTTTTAGTCACTGGGGGGAACAGATTGAGTTCCACGCCTTAGGTGAAGGCTTTACGTGGGAAACTCAAGACCGAGAGCGCGATATTCAAAAAGCGCAACAGGCTTGGGAAACTGCCCTAAGGTTTATCCAGAACCCCGAATTTAAACTGGTATTGTTAGATGAAGTGAATGTGGCGCTGAAACTTGGCTATCTGAATGTGGAGCAGGTCCTGGCTGGCTTAAACCAAAAGCCAACAGACTGCCATGTGATCTTGACAGGCAGAGGAGCACCCACAGAGCTGATCGAGCGCGCCGATTTAGTTACGGAAATGACGTTAATCAAACATCCCTTTCGAGAACAGGGAGTTAAAGCTCAGCCTGGTATCGAATACTGAAACTCTAACTCTTGTGTACCAGTCAACATGAATACTACGTAGCAAGCCAGCTCCACATCTATTGGTGAGATTATTCGTGGATTGGGTGGTACGTTTTAGCCCCCACGCACCCAATTAAATGAATTCACTATGGCGATAACCGTATATAAGATTGCTGAATACTTAGATAACAGAGGTTGCAGTTACAAGCTGGATGTCGATCACTCTCGGATCACCATTAAGGTGCAAGCAGAGAACCTAGCGGATCTGACGCTGATTGTGCAGTTGGACGATGACGGACAATTCTTTAAACTGTTTGCGCCAGAGGTACTTTGCGGTATCAAAGACCATCCCTACAAAGATGTTATTCTCCAAACCATGCTCTGCATTTCCTGGGAAACTAAAATGCTGCAATGGGAGTATGACCCCTCTGATGGTGAAATCCGCGCAATTATTGAGTTTCCCTTAGAAGATGGAACGTTGACACAACGACAGTTTTACCGTTGCCTTAATGGTCTAGTAGAAATGGTGGATGACTTTGCGATGCCCCGACTGCAAACGGTCATGCAAACGGGAAGAGATCCGGGAGATCAAGAGCTCGGAGA
Source organism: uncultured Synechococcales cyanobacterium (assembly GCA_902806435.1). Lineage (GTDB taxonomy): Bacteria > Cyanobacteriota > Cyanobacteriia > Thermosynechococcales > Thermosynechococcaceae > CADCWO01. The sequence continues at coordinate 20,138 of CADCWO010000257.1, forward strand.
GCGATTACTCCTGGAGCTGCAAGAAGAATCGCCCAGACTGCTTGACCTGCTAGAGCGAGCGATGGAAGCTCGGAAGCACCGGGGAGCATTGCCCTTTGAAGAATAGCCTTAAGTTACTACTTGGCGTTACCCGTAGTGGGTTAGACAGGATCACTGCTTTTCAACCACAATTGAAGCACTCAAGCAAAGAATATCGTCTTGTCCGCGCAGAAAGTTTAGAGTCTGAGTTTTACTCAATTTGAATGGAAATTCTGGCCGTTGCCCTGAAAAACTTTAAATCTCACCGAGATGCCTACTTTAAGTTTCAACCGGGGACCAACGCGATATGTGGGGAAAATGGCGCTGGTAAAACCAGTATCTTAGAAGCGATCGCCTGGGGGTTATTCAATTACAAAGGGGTGTACAAAACTGAAGATTTAATCCGCGATAGTGCTTCCAGCGGACAGGTGCGGATTTGCTTTATCTCCAGCTTGGATGGCCGCACTTATGAAGTCCAGCGCTGTACAACCAAGGGCTACCAAGTCTACGACCCACAGCTTAAAGTCAGCCTGGAATTGCACCGGATTGAAGAGGATGTACTGCCCTGGCTGCGCCAGCATTTGGGAGTGCCCCCTGGTACCGATTTAGCCCGTCTATTTGCCAACACGGTTGGAGTGCCCCAGGGCACCTTTACTGCGGACTTTCTCAAGCCTGCTAGGGAGCGTAAAGCAACCTTTGACGCCATGCTGAAGGTGGAAGAATACCGCCAGGTTTACGAGAACTTTTCCTCGCTAGAAAAGTACGCCAAGACAGAGGTAGAAAAGCTAGAACAGGCAATCGCCCAGTACAACGACCACCTCAGTGACTGGGAAATATTTGAGGCGAAACAGCAGCAGTTGGGGCAGGAAGTTGCCACAGTCCAAACTGCCTTGCAGCAGTGTCAGATCCAGCTGGATCAACTGGAACAGGAAAAAGAGAGTCTCAGCGCCCAGGCAGCTCAAATGCAACGCCTGGCTACGCGATTCGATTCCTTGATGTCCCAGATCTGCTCCCAAAAACAACTAAGCGATCGCTTAGCGCGAGAGTCCCAACGCGCCCAGCAAGCAGTAATGGTTTGTACAAACAATCGAGAGGGCTACCACCAGTTTTTAGACGCAGAGACTACTCTCCAGGTGTTGGAGCGACAACGGCAGCAGCAGCAAATTCTTCTAGATCACCGCCAAGCTTACCGCGATCAGCTCACGGAGGGCACCAGCCAACTGGCAACCTTAAACCACCAGCTGGAACGTTTCGCCACTATCCGAGGACAAGTAGAGCAGTTAACCCCGTTGGTAGAGCAACAAGCCCATTTAGAACAGCAGCAGCAAGCTGTGGTCCAAGCACTTCAGGAATGTCGCCAACTTCGGCACACTGCGCAGACAGAGGCCAATAGGCTGCAGCAAATTCAAGTTCGCTTGGCCAAACAGGTAGCAGAAATTACGGCGATCATTGCTCTAGAAAAAAGAGTTCAACAAATTCCCGTCCTAGAAGAACAGCAGCAATACTACCAGCAGCAACTAAGCCGTGTAGAAGCAGCGCAGCAATTTGCCGTAGAGTTGCAGCAAATCATTGCCGTAGGAGAAGAGCACCGGGAGCAGCACCTGAAGCAAGTCAACCAAGCTCAGGCTGCTGTGGCCCAAATTCAGCAAGCTATGCCGCTGTTTGGTGATGTACAACCTATCCTGACAGCCCTACACAGGGGTGTGGAGCTGAATCAACAACTTTTGAAGACTTTACAAACCATTCTGCAAGGTTGCTCACAATCTTCTTTGCAACTGGCGCAGCAGTTACAGCAAGTGCAACAACAACTCCAGGCCGCACGTCAAGAGCAGCTTCAGTTTTCCCGGCTGGAGTCGTTAATGGCTGAGCAGGCTGAGCTGAAGCAGCAAGCGCAAGAGTTGCAAGCCTATTTAGCCCACCTGCAAACCCGTTACGTCAAGGAACCGGAATTGCAACAGCAGCAAACACAACTCACCGCTGACTTGGTAGCTTTGAATAATCCTCGTGGGCTGAAACGGCTGTATCAACAGGAGTTACAGCAACAAGCTGCGGTTGAAATCCAACTCCAGAACACTGAGCAATCCTGGCAAGCCAGCCAGCAAGCGATCGCCGAACTGGAAACACAACTAGGTAAATTTGCTGAACTAGCGGAGCAGGTTCAGATCCAGCAGCAACAACGTGCGGGCTCCCAGATTGCCTATCTCACTTATTTAGAGCATCAACAATTAGCAAACAGTTTTAAGGAGCGCCAAGCAGAGCAAACAGCGGCGATCGCTCAGTTACAAATTCTAGAAGCAGAGGCAACAAAGGTAGCATTAGAGCGAGATCAACTAGCCCAAATTTTTGATGCCCAACGCTTTGAAGTCGTTCAGTCATCTTACAAAGTTGTAGAAACCGAAAAGATTACCCTCGGTGCCCGGTTACCGGAAATTAGCAAGCGGCTAGAAGATGTCGAAATCCAGCTCCTCAGTCTGAAGGCGATTCAACAGAAGCGCGATCGCGCCGTAGCTGAGCGCAAGCAGCGAGAAAAAATTAAACAGTTTATCACCTTTGCTCGTAAAACTTATAAGCAAGCGGGTCCCCGGATTACAGAGCGCTACGTTCAAAATATCTCCCGCGAAGCCGACAAATTATTCCGGGAGTTACTCAACCGCCAAAATGTAGCCCTGGAATGGACACGAGAGTATGAAATTATGGTTCAGGAAGGTGCCCACTCGCGGCGATTTGTTAATCTTTCTGGAGGTGAGCAGATGTGCGCGGCTCTAGCAGTACGACTGGCACTTTTGAAAGTTTTAGCAGATCTTGATATTGCTTTTTTTGACGAACCGACAACCAATATGGACCGTCCTCGACGGGAGCAACTGGCAGAAGCGATCGCCAACATCAAGACCTTTCGCCAGCTCTTCGTCATTAGCCACGATGACACCTTTGAAAAAGTCACAGGTAACGTTGTCCTAGTCGAGCGACAGGTGGAATAGCCTGGCAGCGACCAACAGGGGACTCCTACACCCAAAAAATATAAATCCCAACAGCGATTTAAGAGGCAGGAATATAATTGCTGAAGTTGCGCGGACCTTGATAGCCAGAAGCCTGAGCTAGCTCCTCTAGGCTTTGCGTACCTGTGTAGAGTTTGCCATTAATTTCCCAACTTGGGTAGCTCTCAATTTTAGCCACTTGGCAGGCCTTTGGTTGAGGATTCACACCCCTAGGATCACACTCAATGTAGGTAAATTCACGTGCTGCCGTTTTACCAAAAAGCTGCTTTTGATCATGGCAGTGAGGACACCACCAAGCGCCATACATTTTGGCACCCACCTGTTTCAAGTGTTGAGCTAGGGCAATTTCTGCAGGACCAGAGTCTGTTGTTATCTCGACGACAGTAGAGCCGCTACCAGAAGTGGCAGTGGTAGGATTACTGGCCTGAGCATAGACTCCTAAGGTGGCAATTAAGGCGATCATGCCAATCACAATCGCGGTGAAAAACAACTGACCAATATCACGCCATTTTCGACCAATCACAGTTAATACCAGTAAAGTAACGGTAAGGAGGGCAGAGGCCAGACAATAAAGACAAAGAGCTTGGATCTTAAACGCCAACAAGTACATTAGGTAGGCACTAAAGACTACCATTGCTACCGCCCCAGCAAATAATAGTAGCCAAGTCCAGCCTTCCAGTTTAGAACGAGCTTCCTTTTGCGGATCTGAATTGAGCGCCAGAGGGGCAATGGCCATTACTCCCATACCGGCATAAGCCAAAAAACCAAATAGAGTGAGCGGCAAGCCAAAAACCGTAGCATAGGGACTAGAAAGCACCTGCTCACAACCACTGGTGGGACAGGCAGCAGAACCTCCTGTTAGCTTAACCACAGTAAGGTAAGCCGTTCCCAGAGCACCAATCAGAGCAACGGCACCAATTAGAGGTCGGGACCAGCGATGAATCCAGGGGACAGGACGACGGCGGCTCATAGAATCTAAAGGGACTAGAACGCTCAAGGAGACTACTACTGAGGCAGAAACTATTATTCGGAATGAAGTGCCAGAGAAGAAATAGAGCGAGACTGCGCTTGGGAAGAGACACTACGCCGCATCGCTTCCACAAAACGGCTAACCCGGATTGGGTCTACAGGCTGATCACGTCGCCCATGCCGCTTCAGGGAACTTGAAACAATCACTCCATCAGCAGCTTGGATCAGTGTGGGAATATTCTCCCAATTCGCGCCACTACCGATGAACACAGGGGTACCGCCTGCAGCATTGATTGCCAGTTCCAAATCTTCCAAACCAGGTGGGCTACCCGTTGACCAGCCGGAGAGAATGATTCCATCGGCCAGTCCCCGTTCGATTGTATCCTGAACAGCTGTGGTTAAGTTGGGGGACCCTAAAGGTCGAGCATGTTTGACTAGTACATCTGCCAAAATTTTGATATCGCTTCCCAATTCCCGGCGATAGCGTAGCAGTTGGTGAGCCTGACCTTCAATCAACCCCTGGTCGGTTGCCATTACGCCCGTGAGCACGTTGACCCGGATAAACTGTGCTCCTATACAGGTGGCTATCCCTAGAGCACTGCGAGCATCATTGCGTAGAACATTAATGCCGATTGGTAAGGTCACTAAGTTCATCACCCGTTGCCCGATCAAACTCATCGCACTAACAACGGCTGGATCAACTTGATCTTTGGTAAAAGGGGCATCAAAAAAGTTTTCTAACATGATGCCATCTACCCCACCAGCAGCTAGCGCCGCAGCTTCTTGTTCAGCTCGATCAACCACTGCTTTGAGGCTGCCTCCCCAACGGGGGGAAGTCGGCAGGGCCAAGAGATGAACGACACCGATAATCGGGTTAGAGGTTTTAAATATCTGCTTTAAATCCACGTGTTCTTCAATTGGACTTAGCAACAAACTGAACTGAATGTCTTTGAGCTAGATAACCAGCCTTAGATTGCTTTCGTCTCCCTGTCTTATAGCTCCCTTTAGCAAGGAAATAAAGAAAGTTTAGCGAGGCATCTGGACTGGTAGAATTTGACATCTGTGCTTGACATCCTTACGGTACATTTTACCCCTTTGTGGTCAAGCTCTATGGTAAAGGGAAATGCTTTGAAAGTTGTTAGCATTCGCAGCCCTCTTCTGTCGAGCAATCATGGTGGTTGAATTTGGTATGCCATGCCCAAAGTAGAAGCTTACAACTGATCGGCCCTATCTAAAATTCAAACTCTTCAATTGATTCGCTCACTAAGCATATCCAGTAAAATCCAAACAGCGATTGCCCTTGGCAGTAACTTGGGTGAATCCTACAGAATTTTAGAAGGAGCGTTGCAAGTATTAGGGAACACGCCAGGCATTGTCCTGCAAGCTCACTCCCATTGGTACCAGACCGTTGCTGTTGGCCCACCACAGCCTGATTATTTAAACGGCTGTGCCCTGTTGCGAGTTTCCCTGTCTCCCCAAAAACTTTTGGCAAGCTTGTTGAGGATTGAAACTCAGTTTGGTCGGGTCCGCCACCAGCGGTGGGGCGCGCGATCGCTGGATTTAGATTTATTGTTATATGACGATTTGATTTTGGATACACCTGCCCTCCAAATACCACATCCCCGGATGCAGGAACGTGCTTTTGTCCTCGTACCCTTAGCCGAGATCGCACCAACTTTACGCCACCCGGTTTCTGAAAAAACCATTGCCCAGCTAGTTCAGGCAGTAGACTGTAGGGGAGTTCGCTTGGCAGAGTTATAAAGTATGCCCGTGCACCCAGAACCACCCCAACTGCTGCAACAAAAACTCCTTTACCGGGGCGAGAAATTTGATTTTGATGTGAGTGCGTTGCGCTTGCCCAATGGTTCGCAGGGGGATTGGTTGTGTGTGCGCCATCCGGGGGGGGCTTTGGCGGTTCCAGTCACGGCTGATGGCAAGCTGGTATTGGTGCGGCAGTATCGATTTGCTGTACAGGGGAGATTATTAGAATTTCCGGCCGGAACTGTGGAACCCCAAGAAAGCCCGGAGGTGACGATTAAGCGGGAAATTGCGGAAGAGACGGGCTACCGGGCCCATCGCTGGCAAAAGCTGGGCCAGTTTTTTCTGGCTCCTGGGTACTCCGATGAAATTATCTATGCTTTTTTGGCTCAAGACTTGGAACTGCTAGATCTTCCCCCAGCTCAAGATGCTGATGAAGATATCGAAACTGTGTTGATGACCCCTCAAGCTCTGGAACAGGCAATTCTGAATGGCGATGCAGTGGATGCCAAATCGATCTGTGCCTTTTTTATGGCCCGTGCCTTTCTAAACTTTTAAACTAAAGTGGACGCTTATTTTATTGAGTGAAAGCTTCATGGGAGATGTGGTTCTCTTCTGGCACCGGCGTGACTTACGAACTGCTGACAATGTTGGGCTAGCTGCTGCGCGCCAACGGAGCGCCAAGGTTGTGGGGGTATTCTGCCTTGATCCGAACATTCTAGAGCGTGATGATCTAGCACCAGCTAGAGTGACCTACATGATTGGCAGCTTGCGATCGCTACAAGTACGTCATGAAGAGGCGGGCGGCTCGTTACTGATCCTCAAGTCTGATCCGCGGCAAGCCATTCCTGCTTTAGCTGCAGCCCTAAAAGCTCAAGCGGTCTTTTTTAACCTGGATGTTGAGCCCTACGCGAAGGAGCGAGATCGTGCCGTTATTGAGGCCCTTCAAGCAGCAGGCATTGCGGTCTCTACCCACTGGGATCAACTGCTACACTCCCCGCTAGAGATCAAAGCGAATGCTGGGCAACCCTACACGGTCTACGGCCCCTTCTGGCGCAACTGGATCAGCAAACCGAAAGCAGTTCCCGTAGAAGCTTTGCAGAAGGTTGAGAGATTGACGGAATTAGAGCAAGCAGCTGCCCAGTCGGCCGGAGCGATCGCTTTGCCCACACCACCTGAGCTGGGGTTTAGCTGGGATAATTCTCTGGTAATTGAACCGGGGGAGTCAGCCGCCCAGGAGCGCTTGGACAAGTTCTGTCACCATGCAATCAGTGAGTACCAGCAACAACGGGACTTTCCCGATGTTAATGGCACCTCTCAACTTAGCGCTGCCTTAAAGTTTGGGGTGATTGGAGTACGCGAGGTCTGGGCTGCCACAACCGCTGCCTTAGCCGACAGCCGCAGCGATGAAGTACAAGCTAGTATCCAGACCTGGCAGCAAGAGTTGGCCTGGCGAGAGTTTTACCAGCACGCCTTGTATCACTTCCCAGAGTTGGCAACTGGCCCCTACCGGGATGAGCTGAAGGAGTTTCCCTGGACCGATAACGAAGACTATTTTCAAGCTTGGTGCGAAGGCAGGACGGGTTACCCAATTGTGGACGCTGCTATGCGCCAGATGAAGACAATCGGCTGGATGCACAACCGCTGCCGGATGATTGTCGCCAGTTTTCTGACCAAGGATTTGCTGATCAATGGAAGGCGAGGCGAGAAATACTTCATGCAACACCTGATTGATGGCGATCTCTCCGCCAACAATGGCGGCTGGCAATGGAGTACCTCTAGTGGCATGGACCCCAAACCACTACGAATTTTCAATCCTGCCACTCAAGCCAAGAAATTCGATCCAGAAGCAGAGTACATTCGGCATTGGCTACCAGAATTGAGCAGTATTGATACTGAAGCTTTGATCAGTGGCAACATTCCGCTGGAGGAGCGCGCCGCTGTAGGCTACCCGGCCCCGATTGTCAACCATAACCAGCAGCAACGGATATTTAAGGAACTTTACCAGCAGCAAAAGCAGCGTTGAACTTGCGGTTTGTCGAGATCATGGGCGGGTAGTCAAGGCTAGTGTCACTACTAGTTTGGTACTCCATTCTTGCTGGTTCAGCCTAAAGCCATCTTCTAGATAGATGTTCGCGTTGTCATAAAATCCTTTAATCAAAAGGTTAATCTTCAATGGAAGTCAAGTTTTTATGGGTTGGTTAAATCGACTATTTGGTAAAAATAAGCCGCCAGCAGCTGCCTCTGTGTTTAAGCAGTCGGAAGCTCAAGAGGTTGTCTCCGAGGCACCTCCCAATACTCCCAGCATTCCAGCGGAACGCAAGGGATTGCATGGAGAATATGACGAGAGCGGACTCGCCAAAAGGGTTGCACTTGCTTTAGATGAAGATCCTGATCTAGATGACATTGAAACCGTTTACATTGCCCAGACAGGGGGTAGAGTGGTTATCAAAGGACGAGTTCCCAGTCAGGATCTTTTAAACCAAATCGTTAATGTTGCCAAAAGAGTCGAGGGGGCAACAGGGGTTGATACCAATCAAGTTGAACTTGGTTAAATCCTCAACGTTTGCACCAACACAGAGCCAGTATTGCTGCGGTTGAGAAGAGACGAGCCAAATGTTACCTAGGCTCTGTGTTGGGGAAAAATACTGAGGACACGCGACGGGTAATTCTTTGACTCATACCTTCTTGTTGGATACTGGTCGTTGGACGCTGGTGGGCAGTTGGCTAGAGCGCAGTGGTTTGTTGACCCCCCTTGAAGGCAAAACCATTGTGGAGTGGAGTCAAGATGATTGGTTCACCTCTGCTACAAAGCTGACATTTTTAGATGTTAAGCCAGATAAACCTTCTGCTCACCCCGCAATTACCATGCAGTATCGAGGCCGACTGGGTGCTGGTCATCGCCAATACACCTTTGTGCTCCAGCACAGCCAATTAGGACAGGTTGAGGGAGAGGGCTGGGTTGCTCCAGAGTCAATCGTGCAACGTTACTGGGCCATTAATGACCGTGAACGGCGCAGTGGGTTTTAAACGCTGCATCGCCTTACAGATAACCAGTACCACCTCTCTAGTGGTATCATGGCTGGTCATTACTTGATCAGTACCATGGAAGCAACGTTAGAGCGGCAACTGGGTTGGCGGTGAGTGCTCATAACAGGCCAATAAAGTGTAGTGGACCATGACCACTGAGCAATTCGACCAGTAGGGAGATAAAACCTAGCATTGCCAAACGGCCATTCCAACGTTCGGCAGTAGTCGTCAAGCCCCAGGCTCGGTCTTCCTGGGGATAAATTTTCACTGGTTTTTGGGGGTGCATCACCTGATCAAACTTGCGGCTAGGCGAATCCAGGGTTTCCAGGACCAAATCAGCTAAATCGTTGATAAATCTCGGATGCGTATTTAAGGCTGGAACGCGTCGGAAGTTATGAATTCCTACCTCCTCAGCTAATTCCCGGTATTCCATATCGATTTCTTGCAGTGTTTCAATATGTTCGGAGATAAAACTGATCGGCACAACCACTAGGTCCTGCACTCCTTGAGACCCTAAATCTCGAATTACGTCTTCCGTATAAGGTTTGAGCCACTCAACTGGACCTACTCGACTCTGATAGCCCAAAATATGGTGATTGGGGCGGTTTAATCGCTCCATGATTAAGGCTGTGCAGGTCTCAATTTCTTGCTGGTAAGGATCGCCTGCCTCCTCAACGTAGCTCTGCGGCACACCATGGGCACTAAAGAAAATTGGTACCTTGTTGGGATGGGGAAACTGGTCCAGTTCTTGGGCAATGGACTCTGCCATGGCCTGGATATAACCAGGGCGATCATACCAAGAGGGAATTACGGTGTAATCAACCTGCTCAAGAACGGGGTCTTCCTGCCAAAGCTGCTCTAGTAAACGAAAGCTGGAACCACTGGTACTAATTGAAAACTGGGGATACAGGGGTAAAATGACTAAGCGATCAATCTGGTCGCGTTTAATTCGGGCAATCGCTTCTTCGGTAAACGGGTGCCAGTAACGCATCCCAACGTAGACGTTGGCCTCTTGACCTTTTTGTTGCAAACTTTCGGCCAAGGCCCATCCTTGTTCTTCCGTGATCCGCCGCAGTGGCGACCCACCCCCAATTAGCCGGTAATTTTCTTGAGATTTTCTAACCCGCAGTGTTGAAATCAACCAAGCTAGCGGTTTTTGCAACCCCGGAAAAGGCAAGCGAATGATCTCAGGGTCAGAGAACAGGTTAAACAGAAAATGACGAACATCGTCAAGTTGATCCGGTCCACCCAAATTCAGCAGTAAAACGCCAACCTGACCCATAGTGACAATAATATTTGAGGCTTCCAGTTTCGTTACTGATTTTAACAATATATTCTTTCAAAAGTTCGTTTACTACCTGGCGCGGTCTGATTAATGGAGCTTCTATTTATCCGCCACGCGGAATCGCTCGGCAATGTAGCAAAGCAGATGCAAGGGCAAGCGGACTCTGAACTTTCCGGCCAGGGCAAAATCCAGGCAACTAAGCTAGCCCAGCGATTAGTCGCCGAAACCGGGTGGCCTGACTGCATTTATACGAGTCCGCTTAAGAGAGCTACCCAAACCGCCGAAATCTTAATCAAGCAACTTCAACATACCCCTGCCCCTGCTCCAGCGATTTCACTCCAGTACGCGGTGGAACTGCAGGAATTGCACAATGGGATTTTGCAAGGGCTCACCTGGTGCGAGGCCCAAGCTCGTTATCCGGCTTTGTGCCATGCCTTAGAAACTACCCCGCAGTGGTTGCCAATTCCCGGTGCAGAATCGTTATCCCAGGTTCGCGATCGCGCCTCTGTCTTTATCCAAACTTTACTGAAGCGACACAGCAATAGCGATCACGTTTGGATTGTGACCCACGGCGGAATGTTGCAGTTTTTGATTGCCGAGTTGCTGGGAAGCGATCGAGTCTGGGGGCTCCGGATCAATCCTACCGCTCTATTTGAATTTTGCTTGGACCTGTCGCAATGGTCCGTCAAAGATCAAAATCGCTGGAATACTGCTCTGTGGCAAATTCGTCGCTTCAACGACACTCAACACCTCAACCTTTAGCGATCGCGGTTTTTGCGCCTCCGCACGTACTCCTCTACCCTTTTGACGCCGCTCAGCACAAACCAAGCCATCAAGACACCAATTAACCCACTCACCCATAACCCACAGCCGACAACAATTCCCAAGGCTGCAGAAACCCAAATCGCTGCAGCAGAGGTTAGCCCTCTAATTTTTACCTTTTCAGATTGGGCCTGCGACTCTCGCAGGATTTCCCCGGCCCCTAAAAAACCAACTCCAGCCGCAATACCCTGAATAACGCGGCTCAGCGCATCAGGACTACGTTCAGCTTCACCAAGTTGAATCGGTACCAAAATTAACAATGCCGACCCCAAACTCACTAGCATGTGGGTTCTTAAACCCGCTGGCTTACCTCTAATTTGGCGGTCCCATCCAATCACACCACCAGCCAGCAACGCAAGACTAAGCCTAATGGTGATACTTAACCAATCATCTGGAGAAACGTCAGTGCCAAACAACGCTGATCAAAAAGCAAAGGACTCGAGCAGTATACAAGCTCTGGAGGCGGACTTAACCTCCTTTTAACGATTGAAACGGTCTTGGCAAAAATGTGTATTCTTACCAAAACACGCTTGCCAGGTGAGTTCTTCACCGCTTAAATGGGCATCTTAACTTAAAGGTTAGCTGCTGAAAGGAGCTGCTTACTGACCCAACTCTAGTATTTAGCCCTATTGGGCCTTTCATTTGGACTAGCCACGCCCCAAAGCACCGGCCTTGAGGATTACGTTCTCGGCACTGTGAAGTTGAGCATTCGCACGCAAAGCCATGACACTGCGTAAGACAATTTTACTGATCATTGGTGTGTTGCTCACAGGGCTACTCGGGGCTTTGTATGCTGCCTCAGCCACCATCTTATTAAGTAGCCTTGAGAAAGCAGAAGCTGAGAACACCCGCCAGGCGGTCAAGGGGTTCCGTAATGTCTTTGCTCAGGTTCAAAATGACTTCAGTTCTCGCGCTGCCCAATGGTCTGCCTTGGATGAGACTTATGCCTTTATCAAAGCTGCTAACCAACAGTATATTGAATCAAATCTTGGTCCAGAAGCCCTAGCAAAATCCAGGATCAATCTCGTACTGTTAGTCGATGGCTCTGGTCAGATTGTTTATGGCACAGGGTTTAATTTAAAAGCGAAGCAAAAAACACTGCTATCAAAGGTTCTACAACAATACTTATCGGCCAACCGCCTCCTCTCGCGCCACCCCAATATCAGTAGCAAACTAGCAGGAATCATCCTCCTGCCTGAAGGCCCAATGTTGATCGCCTCACAACCTATTTTGAGCAGTGAAGGCAAGGGCCCGAGCCGCGGAACACTGTTCTTGGGGCGCTATCTAGATGCTAGCGAAATTACTAGGTTGGGTAGAACAACCCAGTTGTCTCTTGCCATATATAGTTTTAACCGAAACCAAATACCGCCAGATTTCCAAGCAGCGCGTTCTCTGTTATCTACCCAGAGCGAGCACCGCTCAACCATCGTCCGGCCACTAAACCCAGACTATGTTGCTGGATATACCCTGCTCAGGGACCTTTATGGGAAGCCTGGCCTTTTAGTGCGCGTGGACAGTCCCAGAACCATTTACCAGCAAGGCCAAAATATTTTTCGCTATCTTGCCTTGTCTCTCATCTTAGTTGTGGTGGTATTTGGTGTGGCGACTGTATTGCTAGAGAAAATGGTACTGTCTCGGTTGTCTCGCCTCAGTGCTGGTGTTAGTAGTATTCGGATTAGCGGTGACCTCTCCGCCCGTGTGCCCTTGATTGCTGGAAAGGATGAGTTGTCGAGCCTGACTGTGACTATCAACGGCATGCTGGCAGCGTTGGAGCATTCCCAGCACGAGCAGCGGCAGAGCGAACAACGTCTGCGCAGACAGAGTGCGGTGCTTGCGGAGCTGGCGAAGCGCAAGGTGCTCGATCATCCTGATTTGCAGACTAGCTTACGGGAAATCACAGAGGCGGCCGCCCGTACCCTTGAGGTAGAGCGGGCCAGTGTTTGGTTATACAATCAAGACCAAAACTCCTCTGGAGACACTCCGCGAACCAAAATTCGCTGTATCGACCTGTACGAACAGAGTATAGGGCGGCATTCGGAAGGGGCTGAGTTAACCGAAGCAGGACATCCCGCTTATTTTCAGGCTTTGGAAGCGGATCGGATCATTGCAGCACACGATGCCCACACTGATCCGAGAACCAAAGAATTTTCGCAGCTCTATTTTTCACCTCTCGGTATTACCTCTTTGTTGGATGCACCGATTCGCTTAGGCGGCCGCATGATCGGGACCGTTTCTCACGAACATGTGGGGCAACCTCGCCGCTGGGCGCTAGAAGAGCAGAATTTTACTGGTTCGATCGCGGATTTAGTTTCCCTAACCATGGAAGCTTGGGAACGTCAGCAGTCAGAAGAAGCACTACAACAGAGCGAGAAACATTTTCGCTCACTGATTGAAAACGCTTCAGACATCATCACGATTGTGAACAGTGACAAAACCATTCGTTACGAAAGCCCCTCGGTTGAACAAGTACTAGGCTACAGACCGGAAGACTTAACCGGCAAGAACATCCTTGAGTTTGTTCACCCTGAGGATTCGGTAATTGTGATTGGTGCCTTCACACAAGTCAGGCAAAATGTGGATGCCACCCCATCAATTGAGTTCCGGTTCCAGCACAAAGATGGCTCGTGGCGAATTCTAGAAGCGATTGCAGGTAACCTACCGCCCAGCTCGGATGTTGCGGGTGTGACACTTAACTCCCGTGATATTACTGAGCGCAAACGGACTGAGGAAGAACTGAAAACCTTTGCTAGAAAGTTAGAACAAAGCAACCGCGAGCTACAAGACTTTGCTTCAGTGGCCTCCCACGATTTACAAGAGCCGCTACGCAAAGTTCAGGCGTTCGGCGATCGCTTGAAGGCCAAATGTGGCAATGCACTGGGTGAGGAAGGGGGCGATTACCTGGAGCGGATGCAGAATGCAGCGCAACGGATGCAAACTTTGATCAATGATCTGCTAACTTTTTCTCGCGTTACAACTAGGGCTCAGCCCTTTGTGCCCGTTAATCTTGCCCAGGTGGTGCAAGAGGTGTTGTCTGATTTGGAGGTGCGCATTGAGCAGAAAGGGGGCCAAATCGAAGTGAGCGATTTACCGATCATTGACGCCGATCCAACTCAGATGCGTCAACTGCTACAGAACCTGATCGGCAATGCACTGAAATTCCACCAATCTGGAACGGCACCAGTGATCAAGCTCCGGAGTCAATTTCCACGGCAGAAATCGGAGATATCCCGTTCACGCCTTAGAGAAACTGCCTATGTTGGCTGGGCTAAAGATTCTACACTCCTTTCTTCTCCACCCATCCCAGACACGCACTTCTTGGTTAGTCCGCAGAGCGCCAAGTGTCAAATCATTGTCGAAGATAACGGTATCGGGTTCGATGAAAAGTACCTAGATCGCATCTTCACTGTGTTCCAGCGCCTGCATGGTCGCACTGAGTATGAAGGGTCGGGAATCGGCTTGGCAGTCTGCCGCAAAATTGCTCAGCGACATGGCGGCAGCATTACGGCGAAAAGTACACCAGGCCAAGGAACGACCTTTATCGTCACACTGCCAATTAAACAACCTCAGGGGATAACCGAGCATGAACCAACTTAGGAAACCAATCCCAATCCTGTTAGCTGATGATGATCCGGACGACCGGATGCTGGCCCAGGAAGCACTAGACGAAAGCCGATTGGCCAATCATTTGTACTTCGTCAAGGATGGTGAAGAATTGATGGACTACCTTTACCATCAGGGTCACTACACTGGGCGCCATCCTGACGGTGGCGATCCTGCACCCCGCCCTGGGCTGATCCTGCTTGATCTGAATATGCCGAAGAAAGATGGCCGGGAAGCGCTCAAGGAGATCAAGGCCGATCCGGCGCTGCGCCAAATCCCAGTCGTCATCTTGACAACCTCGAAGACACAGGAAGACATCTATCGCAGCTACGATTTGGGCGTCAACTCTTTTGTCACCAAGCCGGTGACGTTTGAAGCTTTGGTCGAGTTAATGAAAAGTTTAGGAAAGTACTGGTTTGAGATTGTGGAGCTACCGCTTGAAAGCACTGGAGTCTGATATGCAAAGCGGTAGATTGAGGATACTGCTGGTTGAGGACGATGAAGATGATTACGTGCTCACCCAAAATTTACTCGCTGAAATTCAAGCAGCCAAGTTTACTTTAGATTGGGTCGCTACCTATGAGATGGCCCTAGAGATCATTGGCCGGAACCAGCACGATGTATATCTTCTCGACTACCGGTTAGGCGATCGCAACGGCTTAGAACTTTTGGGCGAAGCGGTGCGCAACGGCTGCACGGCACCGATCATCTTGCTGACGGGGCAAGAGGATCAGGAAGTAGACGTTAAAGCAATGGAGTTCGGGGCGGCGGATTATTTGATTAAAGGGCAGATCGAAGCGCCACTACTGGAGCGCTCAATCCGCTACGCCCTTGAACGCGCCCGCACTTTGGACAGCGAGCGCAAACAGGCGGAAGAACTATTACACCAGCAATCAGCGGCGATGAAGGCCTCGATGGATGGAATCGCGATTCTCAACCAGAACCAAGAATATGTCTATTTAAACAATGCTTACGCCAAAACCCATGGGTACGATAGTCCGCAAGATCTGATCGGGAGATCCTTGGAGTTTCTATATGGGGAAGCAGAACGCACAAGGTTTCAACAGGAGATTTTGCCCGCATTTTGGCAAAGTGGCCAATGGCAAGGAGAAGTCGTGGGCAAGCGCTGTGACGGCAGTATCTATCCCCAAGAGATTTCTCTCAGCAGGATCACTGGCGGTGGGCTTGTTTGTGTAGTTCGCGATATCAGCGTCCGTAAGCAAGCAGAAGAGGAACTTGAGCGATCTCTTTCTATACTGCGGGCCACCTTTGAATCAACTGCCGATGGCATTCTGGTGGTCGATGGGCAAGGAGGAATGGTGAGTTTTAATCGCAAATTTGTGGAAATGTGGGCTATTCCTGATGCGATTATGACCACACTGGATGATGGTCAAGCTCTAATGTATGTTTTAGAGCAGCTCAAAGATCCCGCAAGTTTCTTAGCCAAAATAGAGGAATTGTACGCTCAGCCAGATGCTGAGAGCTATGACATTCTAGAGTTCAAGGATAGACGGATTTTCGAGCGATACTCCCAGCCACAGCGCATTGGAGACAAAAACATTGGGCGAGTGTGGAGCTTTCGGGACATCACGGATCGAAAAGTGGCTGAGGAGCAACTTTTATATAATGCCCTGCATGATGGGCTAACGGGTTTGGCAAATCGGGCTCTATTCATCGATCGGTTGGACCATGCGATCGCGCGCAGTAAACGCTACTCTGCCACCGGCACCCCACCTTTATTTGCCGTGCTCTTCCTAGATTTAGATCGCTTCAAGGTTGTTAACGATAGCCTGGGACACTTGATTGGGGATCAACTACTGGTGGCGCTGGTTCAAAGGCTAAAAGCCTGTGTCCGGCCTGGAGATACAGTGGCGCGGATTGGTGGAGACGAGTTCACGATCCTCCTAGAGGATGTCCAGGCTGGTCCACAAGGCAGATGCCCTGATGCAGCAGGCGTGGCAGAGAGAATCCACAAGGAACTGGCTTTGCCCTTCAATTTGGCCGGGCAAGAAGTCTTCACCAGCGCCAGTATTGGTATTGCCTTCGGCATCAAAACTGATCCAGAGGGCAAGGGATATCCTCCGGCTGGCTCCTATGAGCAGCCGGAGGATATCCTGCGAGACGCTGATGCTGCCATGTATCGAGCCAAAGCGCTAGGGAAGGCCCGTCATGAAGTGTTTGACATCACCATGCATACCCAAGCACTGGCAAGCTTACAGTTAGAAAATGATCTGCGGCGGGCGATCGAACGCCAAGAATTTCAAGTTTACTACCAGCCGATTGTATCGCTGCTCGATCTTTCAGAACCCTTGGCGGAGGCATCTTTGAAGATTACGGGTTTTGAGGCTCTGGCTCGCTGGCAACACCCAGAGCGTGGTTTAATTTCCCCAGCTGAGTTTATCCCGCTCGCGGAGGAAACTGGCCTCATTACCCCTCTTTGCCAGTGGATACTCCGCACAGCCTGCCATCAAATGGGTATCTGGCAGCAGTGGTTTCTGTCTGAGCCGCAGGAGAGGGGCGCTGCGATGTCCCCACCTCTGACAATTAGCGTCAATATTTCTGGCAAACAATTTTCGCGGCCTGATCTAGTTGAGCAGATCAACCAAGTTCTGCAACAGACGGGTCTAGATGCCCGGAGTTTGAAGCTTGAGATCACTGAAAGCGTGGTTATGGAAAACGCTAAATCTGCCACTGCTATGCTTTCAGAGCTGAAAAGTTTGGGTGTTCAGCTCTATATTGACGACTTTGGCACGGGCTATTCCTCTCTCAGCTATCTCCACTGCTTTCCCGTTGATGCGTTGAAGATCGATCGCTCCTTCGTCAACCGCATGGGTATTGATCGTCAAAACTCACAGATTATCCAAACCATCGTTGCCTTGGCACACAATCTAAACATGGATGTGGTTGCAGAAGGGGTAGAAACCCTCGAGCAACTAATTCAACTCAGAGAACTGGGATGTAAATATGGCCAAGGATACTTTTTATCCAGGCCCTTGAACAGCGAAGCAGCCGGGATGCTGATTGCCACCAATTGCAGAAGTAGAAATGATCAAACTTCAATTTCTTTAAGACGATAGCTATTGGTTAGGCAGCTGTGAAATACTAACCGCATTGTGATAATCCGTAGCAACTCTAAGAAGTGGACTTAGAGTGCATAGAGTCCTGTCGGCCAATCACAGTGATACCGATGAACCTTCTTCTGGGAAAGCTCAGAGCAGCACTCTGTTCTTCAGCCTCTAGCTGCCTTGTCTTAACCCCCGGTAAGAACTATATGAGCGAACAAAGTTTCGAACGGTTTACTCACTACGAAACGGTTAATACTAACTATTTGAGCCGACGTCGGCTCCGAAAGAAGGTTGGTTGGCAGCTGTTATGGGGGTTAGGTGTGGGTGCGGTCATTTCAGGGAACTTCTCTGGTTGGAACTTAGGTCTAGCAGCGGGTGGCTTCTGGGGTCTGGCGATCGCGACCTTCCTGACGGCAATCATGTACGTTTGTCTGGTCTACACTATTGCTGAGTTAACAGAAGCACTCCCCCATGCTGGTGGCTTCTACTCCTTTACCCGCAATGCATTTGGTCCGTTTGCCGGCTTCATCTGCGGTGTAACCATTACGATTGAGTACGTCCTAACGCCAGCTGTGATTGTTTTCTTTATCGGTAGCTACTTGAATACCCTGCTACCTGGTATCCCTGTTCCCTTTTGGTGGTTGCTATTTTATATAGTCTTTGTCGCGATTAACATCCGCAGTGTAGAACTGACATTTAAGGTAGGTCTATTCTTTACGCTAGTAGCGGCTGCGGTACTAATTATTTTTTACTATGGAGCGCTAACAAATCTTGAAGCATTTCAGCTAGAACTCCTCTTTAACGTGGCTCCCGAATCCGGCCAATCAGCCAATTGGCTGCCCCAGGGCTGGTTTGGTGTCTTTAAGGCTGTTCCTTACGCTATCTGGTTCTACCTGGCAATAGAGCAACTGCCATTAGCAGCAGAGGAGGCACGTGAGGATAAGGACATCACGGAAGCACTGACTTGGGGTATCTTTGCCCTTTTATTTTTCTCGCTCTGTACGCTGGTATTAAATTCTGGAGTCGGGGGAGGCGCTGTCGAAATCGGTCAGTCAGCCATGCCACTGGTAGATGGAATCAAAGATGCTTATGGGCAGAGCCCTGTGACTGTAGCTTTGGCGGTGGCTGCCCTAACGGGTTTAATTGCTAGCTTTCACACCGTTATTTATGCTTACGGACGGGTCCTATTTGCTCTGTCTCGGGCCGGATACTTCCCGCGCTGGATTTCCGTTACGAATAAAAGTCATACACCTGCCAGAGCTTTAATCCTTGGCGCTGTGGTCGGTCTTGTTTGTACCGCAGCGATTCAAATTGCCGGTCAAGGTATCGTGGGGGCAGCACTACTGAATATGGCTGTCTTCGGGGCTGTGATCTCATACATTCTGGTCATGGCCAGCTACATCAAGTTGAAAATCAGCCGCCCTGAGTTAAAGCGCCCTTACAATAGTCCTTTAGGAATTAAAGGCGCTGCTGTAGGGGCCGTACTAGCTCTTTTGGCCCTTTTTGCTTGCTTCTCCGACCCCGCATACCGGCCAGGGCTCTGGGGAGTCGGGCTCTTTCTGGTGATTGCGACGCTCTATTTCTGGCTCTACAGCCACAAAAAGCTGGTGGCACAGGCTCCAGAAGAAGCGGAGGCACTGCTGGCTGGGAGATATTAAGGGGATAATCTCTGTTGAGCAGTCGATGAATTGAGCGTTGCGGTCCGGAAGTCTTACTCGATCGAAACTCCACGAAATGTAGCTGAGCGTCGTCGCGCCCCGATTGGAGCTTTTTGGGCTTCTCGTTCCCGCCTATGGTGAGTTTGAAAGTAGTTTTGCCATAGGGCTGGAGCATTGAGGGTGTCACCGCCATGAGCTGTCAGGCGCTGGCGGACCTGGCACAAAACCGGGGTATTAACACACATCCCGGCAATAATTACCTGTCCTTTCGTCAGTGACGGTAACTCCTTGAGTAGATCCCGTCCAGCTGCTTCCACACCGTACTTCAAACTTTCTTGATCTACCGGGTTGACAATCCGCATGATGAACTGACTCATGCACTGAGAAAGCACGTCTGCGTCAAGTTTGCCGGGACGTTGCGTGATTAAACCCACCCCAAGGCCGAACTTCCGACCCTCACTTAAAATGGTACGGATCACAGCTTTACAGCGGGAGGGTTCATGGGCGGGGGCAAAGCGGTGGGCCTCTTCTAGGAGAATAAATACGGGGTAAGGCAAGTAATTTTCGTCGTCTGGAGCAATATTTTCTTTTTGAGTATTCATCCGGGCGTGATTGGTTTGCCGCAGCACGGCCGCACAGATTACCTGCTGTTCTTCCTGGCTGATTTCGTTCATCTGCAGCACGGTGACCTGACCAGGTTCAAACAGGTCTTTCGGAGCCAGGTGGTTAAAAGCATGGAAATAAGGCGATCGCGCTAAGCGGTCTAATTTCCACTCCAGGGCGGGGGCAGAGGTTCCCGTTTTCTCATTGCCTTCGTCATCTTGGGTGCGATCAGCTTCAAATACCGCATGGATTAGATCATTGATATCCCAGCGGGCACTACTACGATTTTGTTTTTTGACAATTGTGAACGCCTTGTTGAGAATAGATTGCTGGCGATCGCTCATTTCTGGCAGCAGGGTGAGAATGTCATGGTAGTCCAGGGAAGAAATCCGGATTTGCACCTGCTCTGGGGTGAGGACTTTCACCTTTGGGCTGTAGCCATCCTCCGCCTGGAAGGCCTGGTGGCCCCGGAGCTCCGCCAGGGTACCGTACTCACCATGGGGATCAAAAATCAGAACTGCTGCCCGGTTATGGGGTAACAGTAACTCTTCCACCAGCACCCCGGCGGTGTAGGACTTACCGGAACCTGTACCTGCCAGGATTGCCATGTGGGTGCTAACTAGATCCTTGACATCTAAAGCGACAGGAACTGCACCACCTTCGCGTAGGAGCAGGGAACCGATGTGGGCCGCTCCCACTTCTAATGGTTGCTTCTTATTCACCACCTGTCGCAGCAGGGTATCACTGGCCATATAGACTTTGGTTCCCGGTTGTGGTGGTTTACGCGGGTTTAAGAAGCCCAAGGCGGGATGAAAGTAGCCAATTACATCCACAGCCACTTCATAGATTTCGGGACTGGCGTGCTTAAAGCCGATTAAAGCGGCGATCGCTTGGGGTTCAATTTCTGTATCCGCAAAAATGCGATCGGGTAAATGATCGACTAATCGGCAGGCGGTGATCTTCCCCAAGATGGAGTGAGTAGCCTCTGGCTCTAGCAATTGGTAGTAGACAAACTCACCAATTTTGACGTTTCGGGTATCCGCTGTGATAAACAGATACTGATTGCCGTTGTCTCCCGGTCCTTTAACCGTGCCCACAACGTTGGACGATAGAGCGGCCGGATCAGAAAGCTGAGCTGGAGCCATGAGCCTCTGTGGTTGTTTGATAGTTTCATCAATAGTAATCGAGCCTTAAATAGTTTGGGCTTTTCCCCTGAATTCCGGCTAAGGCTTAAAGCTGAGAGGCTTTTGCAG
The DNA here is from genome assembly GCA_902806435.1 of uncultured Synechococcales cyanobacterium. Taxonomy (GTDB): domain Bacteria; phylum Cyanobacteriota; class Cyanobacteriia; order Thermosynechococcales; family Thermosynechococcaceae; genus CADCWO01. Next base: position 41,195 of record CADCWO010000257.1, read on the forward strand.
GGTTATCGCCACTCTATAAGGAAGCATCGATACATTCTGCTGACCCACCGGATTTTCAGGAACTAACCAGGGGTCGTTTGTAGTCTTATTACCAGCACCGGGGGGTAATACAAATTGTCCTAGGCTTTTTTTGTGCCTTGCCTAGAGACCCAAGGAACTTTAAGTCAATGGAAGAATTACTTGTCTGGAGCAACCAGGTGATTAGCTATCTCAATTTGAAACGTTTATCGGTAGGGTTGAACCTAGAAGAACAACGCCTACTGAGTGGCCTGCAAGGAGCTATTAATCAAGCAGTAGCCACTGAAAGCCTGTAACTGTGTCCTAGTTATTCCCCACTAGTCTTGACTAGATTAGGCTCACTAAAAGGTGGTTGCGTGCCCCTCAACTGGGTACTTAAAGGCTTGCCACGCGGCCAAGCCACCTTTTAGCTCTGCCACGCTATGAAAGCCAGCTGCCCGCAGCCGACTTGCTGCGTCTGCTGTTTGTTCGTCCGTTTCCCCATAAACGTAAATGTCGCGAGTAGATTCCAAGCTATTCAAGGCCTGCTCTACCAGCTCTTCTACGGGCATTGAAATAGCGCCGAGAATATGGTTCGCGTGGAATAAGCCGCGATCGCGTACGTCTAAAATAGTTAACGCTGGTTCCCCCCAATCCAGCCGAGTTTTCAAGTGTTGGACACTTGCTTGTGGAGTAAGTGGTGAAGGATCGGGAAGAATATTCATCTCATGATTGCCAACATTCAGCGTAGCAGTATTCTCAAGTTGACTGGGCTAGTCTTATTGACCTTAAACCGCCACCGGTACTAGTGCTTGACCTAACTCTCAGTTAGCTATTGCCTCTATATTTGACTGTCTTAACCCCTAATCAGCTCGAGTCTAAGGGTGATTAGCGATCTCTCGATAAATTAACAGCAAATTTTACAAAAAGCAAACTTTTGTAAACAAAGAGCTAATACTACAGCACTACTACAAAGATTGACTGGTAACTATACAAGGGTGTTACCGCTGGTTGAGTGAGAAAGTTCTCGCACAAGTTACCGAGAACTGTGGATTGTAGTTTTTACTGGTTTGTTCGCTCGGGGGTTGAGCCATCAGCAGTTTTGTAGTCAGCAATTTTCCACTTACCATTATCTGACTGCAAGCTATAGCGGACTAAGCGAGTCTGAAAGTCTGTCCGGCTGGGGTCTACTTTGCCATTGCGGTAAAGCGTCCGGTCTTCCGTCACCCTAACCTCGATTGTCGCCTTGTCCCGATTGGCCAGGAATCGCTCTACCGATTCGATTTTTTGTACCCCAAAGCGATAGTAAGCATTGTTCTTTTTCAGCCAAGCAACAGTACCGTCTGGCTTGACAAGCTCTGTTGCTAGTTCCCCTGCTGTCAATGCCACAACTGATTGCGTGTTAAAAGGCGGGGCAAATACCTGCTGCTTCGCTTGCAACCATTGATTAATTATGTTTACGGCTTGATCTTGAGTTATTGGAGCTGCCTGAGATGGAGATTGAGCTAGTGCTGGAGGTTGGGCAGAAGAAGAGGTAGGACGAGCCCGGGCGATATAACCTTCTACACTCCGAATAGCTGCAGTGGCGTAAGGGTTACCAGGGCGCTCACTCAAAGCTCTGCGGAAGTTGATTAGGGCCGTCTGATAATCTTTTTGATTCACCGCAGCGTATCCTACTCGCATATAGCGATCGTACGCAGATTCCTGCGGCTGAGCTGGTGGTGATTGCTTGGAACTCAGTTGTCGCTGGTAGAAATTAAGCACTTTCTCAGTATAAGGAGCAGTCTGAGCATTGCTATAGCGGTTGGGGTCACCAGTCATCCACCAAGCAGCAGTGCGGCGCACAGCCACAGATTGATCGTTGCCGCTAGCTTTGTACTCGTCTTTCAGGACATCGGTGATCACGCAGGTCACAATAGAGCGCGCCGTTGCTGGGTTGGCTTCGAATTGAGTAGCTGAAAGTTCTTGTCCAGTACACGCTTTTGACCAGCGGGGGATGTTCCCGGCTAAGACCTGCCAGTCACTGTAGAGCCCGTCATTCTTAATACCAGTTTGAGGCGCTGCTTGGCGTAATGCCTCAACCAGTGCCCCTACTTGGACCGTTGAAATCTGTGCTTGCGCCGGTAGCCCACCCAGCACCACACCAATCAGCAGACCACTTAGTGATAATTGTCGAGCTTGCTTACGACCCATGTGCATTCCTTGAAATCAATACCAGAAACAGAAATTAACGTGTTCTAGGCTACCATTGCGTCTACCGTGAGATGGATGCTACAACCTGTTCTAACTCCATATCAGTCGCTAAAATCAGAAAAACTGGCTGCTCAATTCCGGTGTTTCTGATGCTCTCCAAAGACAAATCCTGCTTAGGATCACCGCAGATCTTAGTCTGCCAGAATCGTACCTGCCGTAAAGCTGGAGCGAATAAAGTATTGAAAGCTTTTGAGCAGTCAGCTCCACAAGGGATTGAGATTGTCGGCTCTGGTTGTCTGGGGCATTGTGGTTCGGGGCCGATGGCGTTGGTTTTGCCGGAAGAAGTTTGGTATGACCATGTACAGCCAGGGACTGTAGGGGATATCATCCGGCGACACTAAAACTACCTGGTGAAACCCCTCAACCTGGTTAGCCAAGCTTTAGCCAAGTCCTGATCAGAGGAACTAGACTAGAGTGTAGCCCTGCCACCTCAAGTGTAATTTCATGGCCTATACCGTAATTTACGATGGCAACTGTAACCTTTGTACAGCATTAGTACAGGCCTTAGAAGTTTTAGATCAAGGTGTTCGCTTTCGGTACATCCCGATGCAGTCAGGAGCACAGCTTCAAGATTACGGGATCACAGCCCAGGATTGTGAGCAGGGAATGATTCTAATTAACAACGACGCACCACAGCAACGGTGGCAGGGTAGCAACGCCGCTGAGGAAATAGGTCGCATGCTCCCTCTGGGGCAAATCGTTGTCGATCTCTACCGAGGCTTACCAGGTCCTAAATGGTTAGGAGACCAGATTTATGAACAGATGCGGGACAACCGTTATGCTTGGTTTGGTAAGCGTTCAGATACTTACCAGTCAGCCTTTCCTGTCTGTGATACTTGTGCGTTACCAGACTAGCTAAGACTAGAGTATTGCATGCTGGGGATTCAACCCTTACCTGTTGATGTTGTGCATCGCATTGCCGCTGGGGAGGTGATTGACTCCTTGGGGGCTGTCGTGCGGGAGTTAATCGACAATGCCCTAGATGCAGGCGCAACCCGGATTACCGTCTCCCTCTGGCCGCAAGACTGGCGCATCCGGGTAGCAGATAATGGTAGCGGCATGAGTTTGGAGGATCTGCAACAGGCAGCCGCTCCCCATACCACGAGTAAGATCCGTAGTCACGCTGACCTGCGGCAGATTGCCAGCTTAGGATTTCGAGGTGAAGCCCTGTACAGTTTGGCCCAGTTGGCAAGCTTAGAAATTTGCAGTCGTCTTGCAACGTCTATTGAAGGTTGGCAAGCGGTCTACAACGCTCAAGGTCAGCCAGTAGAACTTACTAGAATAGCGATCGCCCCTGGCACCATTGTCACCGTTAGTCAGTTGTTTGCCAATTGGCCGTCCCGCCGTCAAGTGCCAGCCCCATCCCAGCAGGTGCGGGCTGTGCAAGCGATAATTCACCAAAGCGCGCTTTGTCATCCCGGTGTTACCTGGCAGGTCCAGCAAAGCGATCGCCCTTGGTTTGCGATTGCTCCGGGCAGCACTGCCCATGATATTTTGCCCCAGGTTTTGCCCTCTGTCCGGCGAGGGGATCTGCAAGGATTCACATTGGAAGTACCCTCTAGCTCAGTGTCTGTAACTCATGGCATCAGAGTGCTTCCTAAACCTCCGGCCGTTCCTAAGCCCTCCTTAGAAATAGCTTTAGAGGATACGGTACCGAATCAAATCGAGGTTGTTCTGGGACTACCAGATCGCTGTCATCGCCACCGACCGGATTGGGTGTGGGTGGCGATCAATGGTCGCCGGGTACGGGTCGGGGATGCAGGTATGCCAGACCTAGAGCAGGCAGTTTTTGATACCTTTCGTCAAATGTTACCTCGCAATCGCCACCCGATTTGTTTTGTGCATCTGCGAATTGCCCCAGAACAGATCGACTGGAACCGTCATCCGGCAAAATCTGACGTCTACCTGCATCAGTGTAGTTACTGGCGTGAACAAATTACCCAGGCAATTGAGCGATCGCTGCAAATTGGTAGCTACCAGCCCTCTGAAGCTAACCAGTCTCAACGTGTCACAAAGCTACTGAAAGCGGCGGAGGCCAAAGGGTTCTATCATCTCAATCGCTCAGTTTCCTCAACTCCTGAGCTAACCTCCGTCGACAGTGAACCAGCCCTAAACTCCCTGCGGGCAGTGGCGCAGCTCCACAAAACCTACATCCTAGCGGAGCACCCCACTGGCCTGTGGCTGGTTGAGCAGCATATTGCCCACGAGCGAGTGCTGTATGAACAACTCTGTGAGCACTGGCAGCTGATTCCCCTGGAGCGGCCAATGATTTTGCCGCACCTGAACGAGGCCCAAATTGAACAGCTTCAGCGTTTGGGTATTACAGTCGAACCCTTCGGGGAGCAAGTTTGGGCAGCCCGCAATGCCCCTCAGCTTTTGGCATCTAGGGAAGACTGCCCAGAAGCACTTCAAGAATTAAGCTTAGGAGGTGACCTGCGGAGCGCGCAGGTTGCTACCGCCTGCCGCAGTGCGATTCGCAATGGCACCCCGCTTAACTTGGAAGAAATGCAATCGTTACTCAATCAGTGGCAGCAAACTCGCCATCCCCGCACCTGCCCCCATGGACGCCCCATTTACCTCTCGCTGGAAGAATCGGATTTAGCTCGATTTTTTCGGCGACATTGGGTGATTGGCAAAAGCCACGGCATCTAAGGAACGGTTACTTTTACGACTAGGCGCTCAGTTCTTTGGGGGCTGCTGTGGGCTGCTCGGTCAACAGGCGAGTATATAGATCACTCAGCTGCGCAGCGACTCCCCGCCAGCTAAATTTGTCTACCATCCGGGTTCTGGCTGCCTGCCCAAGCTGCTGTTGCCACTCGGGATCGGCCAAGATCCGGTCAATAGCAGCTGCAAAGGCGGCGGCATCCTTCGGGGGAGCTAATAGCCCTGTTTCCTCTGGCACAACCGTGAATTGCAATCCACCGACATCGCTAGCAACTACCGGGGTTTGACTGGCCATCGCCTCAATCGCGACTAGGCCAAAGGGTTCATAGTGACTGGGTACCACACAGACATCCGCTGCCGCGTAGTAGATGGCTAAGGCGTCATCAGCCAACCGGCCAGGAAATTCCGTAATCTCTGTCAGACCGAGTTCTGCCACAATACCTTCAATGCGATCGCGCTCGATGCCATCACTTTGACCGGGCCGGCTACCGCCACCAATAATTAGTTGCAGATCCGCGCTAGAGCGCAAACTAGATTGGCCAACGGCCCGCACCAGAGTCTCAATCCCCTTACGCGGGTCAAAGCGGCCCACATATAAAATGACCTTTTTATTCGGGTCAATACCCAATTTTGTCCTTGCTGACTGACGAGAAATGGCACCAAACCGCTCTACATCTGTACCACAGGGGATTACATCGATTGCGCCCTGGGTGGAAACCAGCGATCGCATATGCTCTTTCTCCTGGGGGCTAGTGGCGACAATCCGTTCTGCGCTCTCCAGGCAACTTTTTTCAACTGCCAAACGAGTGGCTGCAATCATTGGGATTTGGGAAACGCTGCGGTACTTGACGGCACCCAAAGAGTGATAGGTGTGGACCTGCACTAAGGGCTGGTGTTTTTTCAGCTCCATTCCGACCCAACTAGAGATCCAGTAGTTTGTATGAACTAAAGGATAGGTTGCAGCTTCTCGGCTTTGAAAGGCAAGAAATTGCTGCACAAATTCCGGTGCATGATCGAAGATCTCATCGCGAGGGATAAAGTCCACAGGACCCGCAGCCAAACGCACGGTGCGGCATCCGGGGCTATGTTCCACAACATCTTCTTGCTCCGGGCTGACTTTGCGAGTGAACATATCCACTTGCCAGCCCTGTTCAGCTAGCGCTTTACCGACTTGGCGAACATAAACATTCTGTCCGCCTGCTTCTTCTTTGCCAATTTCAATGGCCGGGTCACCGTGAACGGAGATTAAGGCGATGCGTTGCTTGGGCTGAGATTGTTGGTTCTGGAAAATGATAGTCATGCTCACTTATGGCGTGCAGTATTTGGGTGCTGGGCTGCTTTCTACAAAAGCGAAAGCATGCTTTGGACTTTTTACGATGCTGTGAAAACTGTGTTAGCGCCAAAGATCGAGGGACGTGATTTTTACTGTGTAACAGCAGCCCTTAATCTTGTACGCGGTACCCAAGCCTTCTGACCATGACGAAAAATTAATTGATGTAAAAGACCCTGTCAAGTTTTAACCCGATAACTATTATCTCAAACTATGCCCACGGAAGTATCTTTAAATGTTTGCATCCAAGTACATTAGGAAGCTTGGGTAAAACTACATTGGTCAGTTACTGTATTGCACTTCCTGAGGCTAACGTCCCGTATTTCTTGGGCTGCTCTACTGGTCGAACAAGCAACTTAACTGTAGATATTGAAAACCTCCACCCCACGGCTAGATTTACATTCACTTCGCCTGAAACATGCCCGGATGGGCCTGCCAAACCTGATGAATAAATTGTTGTAACCGTTGGCGGGCAGCAAGGGTGGCGGTCTGATGATCGGCTTTATGATCTTGTGACTCCAGTTGTAGGAGTAGCGGCAAGACTTCTGTATCTAGTGCTTCGCGGAATAGCTTGGTCGGCCAGAGCAAATCAGCCCCTTGCCGCAGGTCATAAAATTGCAGAGTTTGATCTCCATACCCTAGTTGCAGCTCCGTTTCAGTTATAGAAGACGAAGACACAACTAAGACCAGTGGTCGTACCCAACAGGTCTGGCGTGCCGCCGCAACTTGAATCACTTCTGCATAGAGCCGTGTATCCTCGTACTCTAGGCAGATAATCTGGTAAACCTGAAAGTCTCTCAAGGTATCCACAAGCGGCTTGACACAACCTATATCAAACATTTGATCCTGCTGAGTTTATCTTATCGGTTAGACTTCACCAAAATAAAATGAGAACCAAGACTTTAGTTGCCATAAGACCTAATGCTACGTAACCAACCCTTTTTCTTGAATGGTGGTGAACAAGCCTGCCTACTCTTACACGGTTTGGGGAGTGGTGTTTATGAGATGCAGTTATTAGGGCAATATCTCCACCAGCAAGGGCTAACAGTTCAAGCAATTCACTATCCTGGCCATGATCAACCTGTATCTAAAATGCCTGCCTCCACTTGGCCACAGTGGTATGGTCACGTGCTAGAAACCTATCAAGCTCTGGCAAAAGATTATACCTCTGTCGCTGTGATTGGCTTCTCTACAGGTTGCTTGTTGAGTTTACACCTGGCCGCTGCTCATCCTGTAGAAAAACTGGTTTTGCTTTGTCCTTACCTAGCCCTAAGGCGGGAATGGTACTACCCGCTGCCTGTGGAAGCGTATCTGTTTTCCCTTGGTTGGCTGATTCAGGAGGTGCCCCGGCTACGGTTACCGATCCAAGACCCGGTCATGCGCGCCGCCGCCGAAAAGGTGGAATTTTTTCGCACCTTTAACCTGGCGGCAGTCCGGAGTGCAATTGAGTTAATCGACCGGGTTAAAGATGAGATTACGCGTGTTTCAGCCCCAACCTTGATCATTCAGGCCCGGAAGGATACTATCGTTGATCCCGCGGGTGCTGAATGGCTGCGGCAAAATTTAACTTCCTCAGTCGAGCTCTCTTGGTTAGAGCACTCAGATCATATTATTCCTCTGGACTTGGAGCGCCAGCAGGTGTTTACCCAAGTGGGCAGGTTTCTTCGATCTCCATCATCAAGACTAAAGGCGCAGCGATCGCTGGGGGATTAAACTGGATCTTAGGGAAAGAGCAGGCACAGGTGGTTGCGGGCTTACAGCTTTGGCCGTAAGTCTGAGGAAAGTCCGGGCTCCCAAAAGACCAAACTTGCTGGGTAACACCCAGTGCGGGTGACCGTGAGGAGAGTGCCACAGAAACATACCGCCGTTTAAGAGTTACGAGGGCTGAGTTTTGAGTTACTAATTCAAAACTCAAAACTTAAACCGATTACGGTAAGGGTGCAAAGGTGCGGTAAGAGCGCACCAGCAACGTCGAGAGGCGTTGGCTCGGTAAACCCCGGTGGGGAGCAAGGTTGGAGGGACAACGGTTGGTCTTTTACCAGTCCCGTCTTTTGAAACCGCTAGAGGTGTCTGGTAACAGACATCCCAGATAGATAACTGCCCTCCTAGCTTTAGCTAGGAGCACAGAACCCGGCTTATGTCCGGCTCTTTCCCGCTTTATCTTCCTGGAAATGACACTGATGTCTCTTCGCGATCCTCGCCGTCAAAAGCAGTTGCAGAAGCTGATTGAAAAGCTAGGGCTACTGGAAAATGATCCTATTCAATGGTCTTTACTCGATAGGGCTCTCACGCACCCCACATTCTCGCCGGATAACTATGAGCAGCTTGAGTTTGTAGGGGACGCCGTCATCCGTGTGGCAACGGCTCAACTGTTATTTAAGACGTACCCAGAGTCAAGCGTAGGTGAGTTATCAGCCATTCGTTCTGTATTAGTCAGCGATCGCGCGTTGGCCCGGATCGCTGATAGTTATGGTCTGGAACGTTATCTTCTCGTTGCGCCTAGTGCTGCAAAGGACAGCACTGGCCAGCAATCTCGCCTTGCTGAATCCTTAGAAGCTGTGGTGGGCGCTCTCTATTTGAGCTGCCATGATCTGACACTCGTTAATCCCTGGCTGGTCCCTCAACTACTAGACTTGGCGCAAGAAGTTCGCCGTGATCCTGCTCACCAAAACTACAAGGCAGCTTTGCAAGCCTGGACGCAAGCACAATACAAGACATTGCCTGAGTACCGAATTGAGGATACTCAACCTCACCCGCAACATCCCAGCTGGCAAGACACACCGCAAAGTCAACAGCTGAGCGAGCATAGATACCAGGCTGAGGTTTGGTTAAAGGGGCAGATCCTGGGCCAGGGTAGAGGGCGCTCCATTAAAGCGGCAGAAAAAGCGGCGGCGGAAGCTGCCTTTTTAAAGTTGCAAGCAGCTACTTCCGTCGAGTCCTAGCTAGCGCCTACCACTGCCCAGGATTTCTGAAGCAGGATTTGGTGACCCGATAATGGGTAGGATGGAGGCAGAACCCACTTTTATCCTTGTTGGGGAGAAGACGCCATGAATCTGGTCACACTCCAGAATTGGTTGGATAACTATTCCTTTGCAGTGCTATTCATCACGATGCTGGTTTACTGGGGAGTTGCAGCTTTCCCTCGTATTCCCTACCTGTGGGCTTTAGGAACCACGGGAATGGCGATCGCCAATCTCTGCATGGCTGGTTTACTGGCCGCGCGATGGCTGGAGGCGGGGTACTTCCCCTTGAGTAATCTTTACGAGTCCCTATTTTTCTTGGCTTGGGGAATTACAACGGTTCACTTTGTTGGCGAGAATATGAGTCGCAGCCGCTTAGTTGGGGCAGTGACCGCTCCAGTTGCGATGGGGATCACGGCCTTTGCTACCCTGACTTTGCCCTCCGGGATGCAAGCCTCAGCCCCTCTGGTGCCAGCCCTCAAGTCCAACTGGCTAATGATGCACGTCAGTGTGATGATGCTCAGTTATTCAGCTTTGATGGTTGGTTCTCTGCTGGCGATCGCCTTTTTGGTGGTCACGCGCGGTCAGAATGTTGAACTTAAAGGCAATTCGATTGGTACGGGTGGCTATCGGGAACACAGTTATCGCTTAAACCGCAGGAGCGAGTTAGCGCTAGAAACTGCTTCAACGCAGCAGATTCACAATGGCAGCACGGCGGTATTAGAACGGCCTCCCCAGCCGCTAGCCGAACCCCTATCGCCCCAGCGGCTTAGCTTAGCAGACACGTTGGACAATATCAGCTATCGGATTATTGGGTTAGGGTTTCCCCTCCTGACGATTGGCATTATTGCTGGTGCTGTTTGGGCAAATGAAGCTTGGGGTGCTCCCTGGAGCTGGGATCCGAAAGAAACATGGGCCTTAATTACCTGGCTTGTCTTTGCCGCTTACTTGCACGCGCGGATCACACGGGGTTGGCAGGGCCGACGTCCCGCCATTTTGGCAACAGCAGGCTTTTTTGTTGTCTGGGTTTGCTATCTAGGGGTAAATATTCTTGGTAAGGGCTTACACTCCTACGGCTGGTTCTTCTAGACTGTCTCAGAACGTTGCTGATTAGAAAGGGTGGGGGGAGCGTCTTAATTCTTTCTATACTTATCCACTCACCCTTCCAGACCTTGATGTGGAATCATTGCCATCAACACGACCGATTTGGACTGCCCTCCACGCGTCACTCCACCGGACTTTGCGCCAGCGGCAGCTACTAGAGAAGAGCCAGCGCCTATTGATTGCCGTATCAGGGGGGCAAGACTCCCTTGGTTTGCTCAAATTACTTCTAGATCTCCAGCCAAAATGGGGATGGGAGCTAGCGATCGCTCATTGTGACCACCGCTGGCGGCCTGACTCTGCAGCCAACGCTGCTCATGTGGAACACCTGGCTCAAGCTTGGCAGCTGCCATTTTACAGTCAAGTTGCGGTTGAAGTACCGCGGGCGGAAGCAGAGGCGCGAGAGTGGCGCTATGGGGTGTTGGCAGAGATCGCGGAGTCAAACCATTACCGATACGTTGTGACGGGTCACACTGCCAGCGATCGCGCTGAAACACTTCTTTATAATCTTTGTCGCGGCAGCGGAACCGATGGATTACAAGCCCTGGCTTGGCAGCGATCGCTCGGGACTCAGACGCAACTAGTGCGACCTTTATTAGGAATTACACGGGCAGAAATCAAGCTGTTTTGCCAAACCTTCCATCTACCGATCTGGGAAGACGCAACTAATCAAGACCTGAAATACGCTCGCAATCGAATTCGCCGGGAGGTGCTGCCTTATCTTCAAGCTCACTTTAATCCTCAAGTTGAGCAGGCTCTAGCTCAGACGGCTGAGGTCCTACGGGCAGAGGTGGACTATTTGGAAAACGCAGCAGCGGTTCTTTTGCAAGAGGCTAGGTTACCGTCAGAGTCAAGTCAAGTAGGATTCTTAAGATTGAACCGACACACGTTACGGCAAGCACCACTAGCCTTACAACGTCGTGTAGTCCGCCAGTTTCTGCAACAAACGCTCTTAAGCATGCCCAGCTTTGAGCAAATCGAAGCAATGACAACTCTGATTCAAGCAGCCAACCGGACTCGCAGCCAACCTTTTGCCGGGGGAATAATTGCGGAGGTTGCAGATCCCTGGATTTTGCTCAAGTAGGTTTATGAGGCGGCCATCTCTGGGAACTGGGCCAAGGAGGTAACGAGGCTTCGTAGTTCTGCAATCACTTGCTTTTGCTCATTCCCAGGGTGAGCTTGGGTCAGGCTTGCGTCTATCTCGCTTAGGGCTTGGCGTAGCTTATTTAAGCGGTCCTGGATCGGCTGCAAGATTGCTTGATAAGCATTTGTATTACCCCACCGCTCTGCCAGCGTTAGCTTTTGGCTTTGTAAGGCTAGTTCCCATTGCTTCAATTCGTGATGTTTAGCTTCTTGATCTCGTGACTGCTGCTCTAACTCGGCTTGGCTCTGTTGAATGGTCGCTTGCGCCTGGTCGGCTTGGCTTTGGAGTTTCTGGAGCTCCGCCGCTAGCTGCTGGCGTTGAGACTTTAGTTGCAGCAAGACTGGTTTTAGATTACTCTCATTCGCTTGGGGGGGGCTTTGTTGGCGCCGCAGCAGGATAGCTTGGTGCTGATGAAGAATCTCTTCTCGCTCTTGCAAAGTACGGCGCTGACCGATCAAGGTTTCGTTCAGCATTTGGTAGCTTTGCTGCTCAAACTCTAAATCACCTTCGAGGCTGAGGCGATCATATTCACTCACTTGGTTTATTACTTCTTTTAATTCTTCGATAGCCTGCTGCTGAAGTGCTAATTCTTCTTCTTGATCTTGAACAAATCGAGATAGCCGCGCTAAGCCTTGTTGCAACGAGTCTACGGTTGCCTGAAGCTCCTCTAGAGTCATTTGCTCAACGGCTTGCCAGTCCACCTGTTGATTAAACTCCTGGCTCTCAAAACCCTTCACGATGTAGTGAAGATGCTGGCACAGTTCTGACTGAACTTGGGCCTGGAGGGTTAAGGCTTGTAGGGAATCTGCTTGAAATCTCAAGCTGTGTCGCTGAAGATTGAAGGCGATTCGAGCTTGTTCTAAAGCATCTTGGGCGGCTTGCCAGGCTTGCCAGGTATTTTTCAGCTCCCCCGCTTGGCGATCAACTTCCGCTTGCTCTGAGTGCGCAGAGGTTCGCTGTTGTTCTAACTGGTGCCAGTATTGGTCGAGCATAGCCTGTTGTTGCCCGAGCAGTTCCAATGAGAAAGACAGCTGGCCTTGGATAGATTCAGGTAAAGCCGTAGCGGCTGCCAATCGATTCAGTAACTCTTCAATGCTCCGAACTTGCCCTGCATCTAGTGTTGTTGAGCGTTCTTGTTGATCTTCTAGCCTACGCATTTCTCGGCGTAGGTGTTCCCACGCTCCTTCTAGTTCTTGACGGTTGCGCTCAGCCTCTTCCTGGAACTGCTGAGCTGCCGCCGAGCTGGCCGCAGTGGCTAAACGTTCTTGCTCCAGTTTCTTCGCTTCTGCTTCTAGCAGCTGTAGTTCTTCTTGCTGGGACTCTAGTTCTACTTCCCGGCGGCCAAGCTCTTGGGCCTGAAAAATTAAAGATTGCTTCCACCCTTCTATTTCTTCTTCTTGGGTGCGAAATTTTTCCCGCAAGCGCGAGAAGTTCTGTAAAATTCCCACGAGCTGTCTAGCAGCTTCATTAATGGTTTGGATTTGGCGGCTAGGGTTTAATTCTACAAAAACGAGTGCCCCAGCATTGAAGTGATTAGCCGCTTCCGCTGGAAGAAGTTCCTCAGCAGGCATCGCACTCCAACTTTGCTCAGATTGCTGACGTGCTAAAAGTCTAAGCTCTGCCCTGCCACCCCTAAATCCACCTTTTTTATTGACCTCTGCTAGATACAACACGCCCATGTTCCTCTGGTCACTAGACTTAACTAGTGTTCCCTTAGAATTTCCTGATTTAACCTCAGTGAAAGGCAAGTTAAGCTTTTAGAAATTTAACGCGGCTAATACTTTGAGGCAAAGCGAGTGTCACAGGTCATCGCAGTTTATCGCGATTGATTTCAGTCAGGAGCTCTCGCAGCACCTCTCTGGTCGGAGGTTCATTATGACAGGCGGCGAACAGCTGGATTCCCATTTGCAGGAGCAGAAATGGGATGCGGGTGACAAAAAATCCCAGAATGCCCAAGGTAAAGACAGCAAACCAGCGAGCTGGGGAGGCCAGAATGGGTAAAACCGGGTTAGGGCTATCGGTGCGGTTGAATACTTGAGCCCACTGGTCAACCAGAACCTGAGCCTGCTGGGGGTGCGTTGCCAGACTGAAAATGTAGCTGAACACGCTTAAAGCCAACCCCAAACTCACTAAGATAATTAAGCTTGACAGGATTAATAGCCCGGTTTTTAACCGGTAGTTGAGGTGCTCAAACCGGTTGCGGCGGTGAATCGTATTGCGAGAGGAAGTCTTCATGTACCGGGTAAGTAAAACAACAGCTAGAGGATCAAATGAACTACCCCGCCGCAAGCAGCGGGGTATCAGCATCAAAAAAGAGTCAGTTGCT
>CADCWO010000257.1:54979-78658 GCA_902806435.1 uncultured Synechococcales cyanobacterium
GTGGTAGAGCAAAACGCTAACGTTATGACTTTTGTGGATGTACTTACTCATCCTGGCAGCTTACGCCGCAGAGCGGCGGGGAATGTACCCAAAAGAGATTCAAACTAACGACTAAAAAGGTGAGTTTTACTCTGGTTTAAAGGTTTAGTAGAGCAGGATTAACTTGATAAGCACATCTTCCTAAGGTTTAGCGGGTAACGTCTTCCGATAAAATGCTATTCGGGGTTCCAGTCACTCGTGACTGAATAAATTACCAATTGCTGTTAACTTGGAGAACCATTGTGGACTTATCTCGCATTCCTCCCCAGCCTAAACCCGGAATCATCAACGTTTTAATTGAAATTCCGGCAGGCAGTAAAAACAAGTACGAATTTGATAAAGATCTCCAAGCCTTTGCTTTGGACCGGGTTCTATTTTCTTCAGTCCAGTATCCCTATGACTATGGTTTTGTGCCAAATACCCTAGCGGATGATGGTGATCCCCTGGATGGAATGGTGTTGATCGATCAACCTACCTTTCCAGGCTGTGTGATTGCGGCGCGTCCGATTGGCATGTTGGAGATGATTGATGGGGGCGATCGCGATGAAAAAATTCTCTGCGTCCCCGACAAAGATCCGCGCTATGCTCAGGTCAAATCCCTCCAGGATGTCGCCCAGCACCGCTTGGATGAGATTGCGGAATTCTTCAAATCCTATAAAAATTTAGAGAAGAAGGTAACCGAGATTCTTGGTTGGCAGGATGTTGAGAAAGTGAGTGCCTTGGTTGAGGAGTGTATCAAGGCTGGAAGTGCAAAAGGCCGGGATTCAGAGGCAGAATCCTAAGCTACGTAATGTCTTGGCTGTAGCAAGCAGCGTAACGCTAGGATGTCTTGCCACACACAGCTAGCCCCACCTTGGACACGGGCAGGCTGTAGAGTATCGCCGGCTGTGATGGAAAGTTCTATCGCATCCAGGTGGCGCCAACTGCTGTTATTAGTTCAGGTTCGAGAAGCGTCATGGTGTCAATCCAGGGTCAAGTAGCGCTAGTAACAGGGGCAAGCAGTGGAATTGGTGCTGCCTGTGCCAAAATGTTTGCGGCAGCGGGTGTGAAGTTGATCCTGGCAGCTCGGAGGAGAGAGCGGCTAGAGGCACTAGCAACCCAGTTACAAGAACTGGGTACTGAGATCCATCTATTAACCTTGGATGTCCGCGATCGCACTGCCGTAGCATCAGCCCTGCAAGCTCTACCTGAGCCTTGGTCCAAGGTAGATATTCTGATAAATAACGCTGGCTTGAGTCGCGGCCTAGACAAACTCTACGAGGGAAGCATCTCCGACTGGGAGGAAATGCTCGATACCAATGTCAAAGGGTTGCTTTACCTGACGCGGTTTCTCGTGCCGGGAATGGTACAGCAGGGACGCGGCCATGTTGTGAATATTGGCTCGATTGCCGGACATCAAACCTATCCAAAGGGAAATGTCTACTGTGCCTCTAAAGCAGCCGTTCGCGCGATCTCAGAAGGCTTAAAGCAAGACCTTTTAGGCACTCCTGTGCGGGTAACGGTTGTCGATCCGGGCTTGGTCGAAACAGAGTTTAGTGACATCCGGTTCCGGGGCGATCAGGAACGGGCAAAAACTGTTTATGCCGGATTGGCTCCCCTGACGCCAGAGGATGTGGCAGATGTCGTTTTGTACTGCGTCACGCGACCTCCCCATGTCAATGTCAGCGAAGTATTAGTCCTGCCCACCGACCAAGCAGGAGCCACCCTGGTTAACCGCCAAAGCTAGCGATTTGTTACGCAAGCCAGGCCTCGAACCTCCGTAGAGAGATAATGATTAATATCTCCACCAAATGTTGTCGAGGTGGTTCTATGAGCTTTAAAAAAATTCTGGTTGCCCTTGACCGCGCGTCCCTGGCCTCGGAGGTGTTTGAACAAGCCTTGGACATAGCCAAAAAGGAGCAGGCTAGCTTGATGATCTTTCACTGCCTGAACCGAGAGGAGTGGGGAGAGTTTGGACCTTTAATTCAAACTGGAGTTGGCCTATACCCAGTAGTGGCAGAGAATTTATATCAAGTCCAGCAAGCAAATCTGCAAGCAGAAATGCAACAAGTCCAACGATGGCTACGGGCTTACTGCCAGCAGGCAACAGAGCAAGGCATCCCAGCCCAGGTTCATCATGAGATGCAGGCTCCAGGTCCTCGGATCTGTAGTTTGGCTCGCAGTTGGCAAGCAGACTTGATTGTGCTGGGTCGTAGGGGCCGCAAAGGGCTGTCAGAATTCCTGCTAGGCAGTGTCAGTAACTATGTGTTGCACAATGCTCCCTGCTCAGTTTTAGTCGCCCAAAAACTGAGCTCACCAATAGATAGCCCTTCAGTTGGCACTACTTCTGCTCACAAGCTATAAAGCCTAGAACAGGCTCTTGGCTTAGACTGTGCCCCTTAGTGGAAAGAAGGGGCTAAGGATGGATCTGGCTTAAAATTGCCTGCAAGCGATCGTAGTCCTCTTTGAGCAACAAGCTAAGAGAGCGTCCGGCTTGCACTAACCAAGCGTGATCAAGCTGACGTAACTGGTAAATTTCACGGATCGTTGCTGCAACCAGAGCATCAACGGGTACACTTGGAATCTGCAACAAAGTTCGCAGAAAATCAAATTTTGTTGTAAAATCCAGAATTTCTGGAGCCGCACAGCAGTAGACCGCCTGGTGAATTTGAGGCGGGCGGGGCGGCAAGTGCTGGTAAATGCTTTGCCCGGTATTAAAGCCAACGATCGCTGCTTTAAATTCAGTTTTTAGCATGGCGAAGATTTGTGGTTGCTGCTCTCGCAACTCTGAAAGAGATAGCCCCAAGGCCCGTGCTCGGTGGATAGAGTCGATGGGGCTAGTCGTGGCATGACAAACCACAGCATAAATTTGGCTGCCTGACTCTTCGTCTGCTGACTTGACCCAACTACCGAAGGCAGGCATTACTGGGAAGCTCAAATCCTCTGGCTCTAAACATTGAGCTAAAAACTCAACGCTTGAGGTCTCAATTACTTCGGCAACATGCTCAGGATGCCGAGGTTGGGCAATAAATTGGGGTAGAGGCAGGCGCATAGCGATAAGATCTGAAACTGGCTATTTTTTGCCTTTTTTACGACTACTAACATCAACTGACTCTAGCTCTGAGAGGCGAAAACTGATCATCTTTGTCCAATTACCACCCTCAAAGATTACAGCCGCATGGCCGTCGCTAACTCGCTGAACTTGGCCTTGAAAGCCGTAGTAAGTATCACCTGTATTTTTTACCCGAACTGCAGAGCCAGGAAAAATCATATTGTCATCCATCATCGTTTAACCCTTCTGGTTAGGTAAACATTAATCGGCATTCTTAGGTGTTATCTAGACTAGCTTGTGCGCTTCCCCTTTTCCTAGTACTTGCGACGCCTACGATGATTGGCAACCGACTCTACTAAACCAATGGCGATAAAATTCGTCAGGAGCGCTGAGCGACCATAGCTCATCCAGGGTAAAGGAATACCCGTCACCGGGGCTAAACCAATAGTCATACTGATATTGATCACCACTTGAAACATCAGCATTGAGAATACCCCGATCGCCAACAGTGATCCAAAGTTATCCTTAGCCGTGTGGGCAATCATCACTAAGCGCAGGCCAACCAGCCAGAAAAGCAGGAGTACTCCTAAACCGCCAATAAACCCAAGTTCCTCGCCGATCGCCGAGAAAATAAAATCGGTGTGCTGTTCAGGGATAAAGTTAAGCTGGGTCTGGGTACCATGATTTAGGCCTCGTCCCAAAAGCTCTCCAGCCCCAATCGCAATCCGGGACTGAATCAGGTGGTACCCACCCCCTAAAGGGTCTTTATCTGGGTCAAGAAACAGGATCAGCCGATCTTTTTGATAATCCTTCAACAACCCCCATAGAAGATGACCAACACCGGCAGAAATCAGGTTAATGACTACTCCCCCTAAAGCACCAAATAGGGGCAGAGGAATAGTTAACCAACCTGTAATTCCCATCGCAAGCACCCAGAGGCCCCACAGGATTAGGGATAGGTTAGAGGGCAGCGGCAAGTTAAACAGGACGATGGAGACAATTGGTGATATTAAGAGAATGATCCAGCCGGGGTTAGCATTGGCCCAGTAGAGCATCCCCAGCGTGATCGCCCCAAATACCAAAGACGTTCCTAAGTCAGGTTGCAAAAATATCAAAACCCAGGGGACGCACATCACGGCCAACACCTGAACGATCGCAGGGATACTCGCCGCAGGACGGTGATGCAGCAGCGCTGCTAGGGTAATAATCAACCCGATCTTGGCAAATTCTGATGGCTGCACATAAAACCCAGCGATATTAATCCAGCGCTGAGCACCTAAGCCTGAAGTTCCTACCACCATGACGGCGATTAGGGAAAGATTAGTTACAAGATAAACTAGCCAGTGCCAACGGAGCAGGGCTTCATAGGGCCAGCGGGCGATTGTTAGAGCAAGAACCAAACCAATACCACCAATGATCAAGTGCTGCCACCAGTCGGTTAAGCCCTGGTTGAGTTCAGCGCTGCGAATCGCAGTGCCTCCCAACAAGGTTAGTACCACTGGTAGGACCACGAGAGCCCAATCCATCTTCTGCCAAGGGCGCAGCCATGATTTCCAGGCAAGGTGTCTAAATGAGCTTTGCAACATTTTGCGTGGTATTGGGCACTAAGGCGAAGGGAAACTCCAATTTACAAGGTTAATACGCGAACAACATTTATTTGATACGGGATGGGCATTAAGGGAAGGTTGGGATTTCTAGTGCTATCTCTATCCGGACAAGGACTGGCATTAGGTAGGAGCTAGCTCAAGGCGGCAACAGAAACTTTGCCTGCCACTCGCTGGGCGATCTCACTCAACGCTTTGGCAGAAGCTGAATCTGGGTCCCCGACCACAATCGGCAACCCGCTGTCCCCTCCTTGCCGTAGGGGGATTTCTAGGGGAACACACCCCAACAGCGGTACTGCTAACTCTTGGGCCGTTTTTTCACCGCCACCAGAGCCAAAAATGTCATACTGCTGGTCCGGCCTATCCGGGGGCACAAAGTAGCTCATATTTTCCACAAGCCCTAGGACGGGTACGCCTAATTGCTGGAACATTTTCAGACCCTTACGCGAGTCCAAGAGTGCCACATTTTGGGGGGTGGTGACGATCACAACACCAGCCATTGGAACAGCTTGGGCTAGAGTCAGCTGGGCGTCTCCCGTACCTGGTGGCAAATCCACCAACAGATAGTCTAAATCACCCCAGTTGACTTGGTAGAGAAACTGGCGAATAATCCCGTTGAGCATCGGCCCGCGCCAGACCACAGGTTGATCTTTATCAATCAGAAACCCCATCGACATTAACTTGACGCCATGATTGAAAGCAGGTTCAATAATGTCGCCCTGCGGGCCTTTGCGGACTTCAACCCCAACCCCCTCTAACCCCAGCATGGTAGGAGCGTTAGGACCATAAATGTCAGCGTCGATCAAGCCAACCTTAGCGCCGGATTGAGCTAGGGCGACCGCAATGTTGACAGCAACGGTGCTTTTACCCACACCCCCTTTGCCGCTGGAAATTGCCAGGATGTTCTTCACGCCATTGATGCCAGTCCGGTCAGGCAAGCCTTTTTGCTGCGGTGTTTCTGCTGTTACCTCTACGGCAATATCTTTCACACCAGGTAGAGTTTGGATAGCCTGTTTGCAGTCCTCAACAATAAATTCGCGCAAGGGGCAGGCGGGCGTCGTCAGCACCAGGGTGAAACTGACGTTTCCATCAGTAATTTCGACATTGCGAATCATATTCAGTTCCACCAAACTCTTCTGGAGTTCAGGGTCTTGAACTGGACGTAAAACGTCTAAAATTGCGGTTGCGTTTAAGGGGTGCATGTGTTCTACGGTCTTCAATACGGCAGGCATAAACTCCCAATAGTGGGAAAGCTGAAATCAGCTTGCTTGTCTTGCATCTTAACGCTTTGGGTGGTACAACCCCGATTAGAGATCTGGCATGTTGGGCCGGAACGCCTTCTCTAGTGCTCGCAGTAATACTTCACGGGGAGCAAGGCGATTGGCATTGACGATTGCTCGATTGCGCCAGCCCCCGGTGACCAAATGGGATTTACCGGCGGCAAGGGCGCTCAAGGCATCCTGGACCACGTCTTCCGGGGTTTCATAGGTTTGGCCCATCAGCTCGGCAGTAATATCCATCTCTGCCTTGGAGAAGAACTCTGTCTGGGTAGGACCGGGACAAACCGCCAGGATATTTACTCCCCTAGACTTGTTCTCTGCCCATAGCGCTTGGCTGAAGTGGAGGATAAACGCTTTGCTAGCTGAGTAGGCAGTTAACTAGGGAATCGGCTGGAAGGCAGAGATAGAAGAAAGATTGATAATGCCCCCGTAGCGCCGCTGCTGCATTCCTGCTAGAAACAAGTGGGTTAGCTCAAGCAAGGCCACCACATTTAGCTTGAGGATCTTATGATTGCTGCTTAAGCGATCGCTGGCTAAACATACCGTAGTCACCCATGCCAGCATTATTCACCAGTAAGTCCACAACCCACCCCTGCTGCTGAACTATCTCAAATACTTCTGTCGCAGCAGTAGGTTGTGTTAAGTCTTGGACCACAACCCTAGCTTCAATTCCAAATTCAGTTTGTAAAGCTGTGGCTAGTTGCTGCAGTTTTGCCTCAGAGCGAGCAACTAAAATCAGGTTACTTTGACGAGCCGCAAGTTCATGGGCAAAAGCCGCCCCAATCCCTGAGGAAGCCCCTGTAATTAAAGCCGTCTGCATAATGCTTCTAGAAGTCAAAACCAGTATTTTTAACTGACGACACTTGATTAGACCCAGACTGATCGCTTTCTGATTCTGCAGCTTGAGCGAGTAGATCGGCAACCCGGGCTGCATACTTGCGCGTTAAAGACCAAAACAGGGGGGACAACCAGCCCCTCAGCAGCACGGAGTAAGAAATATAGGTACCACACACACTCGATTCAATCTGATAAGTCACACGTTCTTCTAAACCTGGAATGGCGATGATCCGGATGCTGAGAAATTCCCCAGGTCGCACCCGTTCCACAAAAATGCGAATTGGAAATGGGACCAAGCGCATCACCGCTTTGTAAATCAGCCCTGGCTTGACAACCAATCCGTAGGGAGCGTTAGTGCTTGTCAACAGAGGGTGCCAGGAGACATCAGCTAAATCAACTATCTTTTGCCAGATCAAATCAACCGAGGCGGAACTGATCACACGATAGGTTCGTACCAGGGACCACTGCCAGTGACGAGGGCGATCAAATGATTGAAACCAGAAATGACTCATAGTTTTTCTTCCCTCAGGCCGCTGCATCATCGTTTACTAGTGTCAGGCCAGTGGACAGAGGGCACATTTACAATGATTTAATGGCTTAAGCAATGGGTAGAGCAATCTGGGTAAATAGTATATGCCAGTCTATCCTGACACTAGTATCAAGATGCATACTCCATTAACCTGCTGAAAAGTAACGCTTTGCGGCAGGTTAATGGAGTAGCTTAGCAGAACTTAAGTTTGAGGCAGCAGCTTAATCTAAGTAAAGCCTCCTGGTACTGCTGAGCCTCTTTATGATTGAGCAAACTTTGATTAAGGCTATAGCTGACCGTTAAGCTAATAGTTGCCCCTTTAATTAGGGGACTCATCTGGCCATTATCAGCGGTATCATCCACTGCAACTAAGGTTATGACAGCTACCCCTCCCACAGCTCCTACCGAAAACTCATCCCCACAAAATATTCTGCCTCCTAAGAACTCCAGACAAACCGTTAGCGAGTTTTTAAGGCGACTTCAAGATCAAATTTGCGATCGCCTCACCCAGTTAGATGGGTTAGGAACCTTCCGAGAAGATGCTTGGGAACGGCCAGAGGGTGGTGGCGGGCGATCACGCGTGATGCGTCAAGGTAATGTGTTTGAACAAGGCGGAGTCGGTTTTTCTGAGGTATGGGGTGAGACGCTACCGCCTTCAATTTTGCAGCAACGGCCAGAAGCGAAAGGACATCGCTGGTACGCCACGGGAACTTCTTTGGTTTTACACCCCTGGAACCCTTATATTCCCACAGTGCACTTGAACTATCGCTATTTTGAGGCGGGACCCGTTTGGTGGTTTGGGGGAGGCGCTGATTTAACGCCTTACTACCCATTTGCGGAAGATGCGGTTCATTTTCACACCACCTTGAAAACGGCTTGTGATTCGCATCACCCGGCTTACTACCCCACCTTTAAGCGCTGGTGTGACGAGTATTTTTATCTCAAACACCGGCAAGAAACAAGGGGGATTGGCGGACTTTTCTTTGACTACCAGGATGGACCAGCAGGGGAACTATACCGGGGGCCAGACCCAGAAGGCTTAGCGGCAAGCTACAGTCGTTCAGTCGGCTTAGTAGGTCCCCGCTCCTGGTCAGACTTGTTTGCCTTTGTCCAGAGCTGTGCCGGAGCATTTCTACCCGCCTATGTACCAATAGTAGAGCGGCGACAAAATATTGAGTATGGCGATGACCAGCGGCAATTTCAGCTTTACCGCCGAGGCCGATATGTGGAATTTAACTTAGTCTATGATCGGGGAACGATCTTTGGTCTCCAAACCAATGGCCGCACGGAATCGATTTTGATGTCGATGCCGCCAATGGCCCGCTGGGAGTATGCTTATCAACCACAACCGAACACACCGGAAGCAGAGTTATACGAGACCTTCCTTAAACCCCAGGATTGGGCAGCTAAGGGACCAACAGAAGCACCGACTCTGTAGCCCCCATTTCCATTTAGCCACGTCTGTCTTACTTCTAGAACCTCATAGACAGGTTTATCGGGGTACAGGTGCAGATCATGTTGCGCTCGCGAAATTGCTGCGCTCTACCGCAGGCCAAAACTTATGAGTAGCTGCCCATCGGCGGGCTGTTCGCATTACTCGGTTACATAGGTATCTAGGGGTGGGCAGGTGCAGATCAAATTGCGATCGCCAGCGGCATTATCGATGCGTCCTACTGCAGGCCAAAACTTGTGGTGGCGTGTCCAAGGGGCTGGATAAGCTGCCCGCTCACGGGAGTAAGGATGCTTCCAGGTATCAGAAATGACGGCTTCAGCAGTGTGGGGTGCATTTTTCAACACATTATCTTGTCGGTCAGTCTCTCCGGATTCAATCGCTTGAATTTCTGCCCGGATCGCAATCATTGCCTCACAGAAGCGATCTAGCTCCCGCTTCGACTCACTTTCGGTTGGCTCAATCATCATCGTGCCGGGGACCGGCCAGGAAACAGTTGGGGCGTGAAAGCCATAGTCTATTAATCGCTTCGCAATGTCATCAACCTCAATTCCAGCGGTCTTTTTGAGGGAGCGCAGATCTAAAATGCACTCGTGGGCCACCAATCCGGATTTACCTTTGTAAAGAATTGGATAATACGGCTCTAGCCGACTGGCAATGTAGTTGGCGTTGAGAATCGCCACCTTGGTTGCGGCAGTAAGTCCAGCCGCCCCCATCAAGGCAATATACATCCAGGAAATGGGTAAGATACTGGCGCTACCCCAAGGCGCAGCAGCTACTGCCCCAATTGCTTGTTTGCCGCCCACCTGAACGATTGGATGCTGAGGCAAGAAAGGTAGCAAGTGAGGTGCCACGGCGATCGGTCCCATTCCCGGACCGCCGCCCCCGTGAGGAATACAAAAAGTTTTGTGCAAGTTAAGGTGACAGACATCCGCCCCCATCTGCGCAGGATGGCATAAACCGACCTGAGCATTCAGGTTGGCACCATCCATATAAACCTGACCGCCATAGGCGTGGACAATCCCACAAATCTCTTTTATGCCTTCTTCAAATACCCCGTGGGTGGAGGGATAGGTAACCATCAACGCAGCCAAGTTTTCCCGGTGGGTTTCAGCTTTTGTCTTGAGATCCGCTAGGTCAACGTTGCCCTGGTTGTCACAAGCAACCACGACAACCTGCATCCCGGCCATGACTGCACTTGCAGGATTGGTGCCGTGGGCTGACTCTGGAATCAGACAAATACGGCGCTGCCTGTCCCCGCGCTGTTCGTGGTACTGCCGGATGACTAATAACCCGGTGTACTCTCCTTGAGAACCAGCATTTGGCTGAAGCGAGACTCCGGCAAAGCCGGTAATCTCTGCCAGCATGGCTTCTAGCTGTTGGAACAAAATTTGGTAACCCTGAGCTTGTTCTAGGGGCACAAAGGGATGCATCTGGCTGAATTCAGGCCAGGTCACAGGCAGCATCTCTGAGGTGGCGTTTAGCTTCATCGTGCAAGACCCCAACGGAATCATTGCGGTGGTCAAGGATAAATCTTGGGACTGCAACCGCTGCACGTAACGCAAAAACTCCGTTTCTGAGTGGTAAGTATTAAAAACGGCATGGGTAAGATAAGGGCTGGTTCGGGAAAACGGCTCTTGAAATTCTGGCTTGACATTCGCGGCTAAATCTTCCAGGGTAAAGTTTAGTTCCGGTTTGCTGGCAAAGATGTGGAGCAGATCCAGTAGATCCTGGATAGAAGTGGTTTCATCTAAGGTAATACCCACCGTGTTGGAATCAAAAATTCGCAGGTTAATCCGGTAGTCGTTTGCCTTAAACAGAAGAGCTTCTAAAGGCACTGCACTTAGCTGCACTTGCAAGGTGTCAAAATAAGGGGCGGCACTGACGTGATGACCGAGGCGCTGCAGTCCGAGCGCTAGAACAGTGGTTAAGCGGTGAATTCGTTCTGCGATCCGTTTCAGGCCACTAGGGCCGTGGTAGATCGCATACATGCTTGCCATCACTGCCAAAAGAACCTGGGCTGTGCAAATATTACTTGTTGCTTTGTCGCGGCGAATATGTTGCTCACGGGTCTGTAGAGCTAGCCGTAAAGCTGGTTTACCGTGCACATCATGAGAGACCCCAACAACCCGGCCAGGAATCTGTCGCTTATAGGTGGCTTTCGTGGCAAAGTAGGCAGCGTGAGGTCCCCCGTACCCCATTGGTACACCAAAGCGCTGGGTACTACCTACGGCAATATCCGCTCCAAATTCCCCCGGTGGAGTAAGTAAGGTTAAACTCAACAAGTCCGCAGCTATTGTGACTAGGGCTCCAGCGTCATGGGCCCGGTTAGTGAAAGCCCGGTAGTCGTTGATTGTGCCATCACTGGCCGGATACTGGAGCAGGACCCCAAAAGTGGCTTGAGTGTTGAAATCAAAGGTCACGTGATCCCCCACAATAACTTCAATCCCAAGTGGTTGGGCACGGGTGTGGACCACTTCAATTGTTTGAGGATGGCAGGTCTCAGAGACAAAGAAAACTTTTGCTTTATTCTTCTGAAGGTTGTAGCTGAGGGTCATGGCCTCAGCCGCTGCCGTTGCTTCATCCAGCAACGAGGCATTAGCGACCTCCAGCCCCGTCAAATCGCTGACCATTGTCTGGAAGTTGAGTAAAGCTTCCAACCGTCCTTGGGCAATCTCCGCTTGATAGGGAGTGTACTGGGTATACCAACCAGGATTCTCCAAAATGTTTCGCTGGATGACCGAAGGAGTAATACAGCCGCAATACCCTGTACCAATAAAGGAGCGGTAGACCTGGTTCTGAGCAGCGATCGCCCGCAGTTCCCCCAACAGCTCATATTCACTGCGTTCAGCGCCCAGTTGCAAAGTCTGGGAACTCCGAATTTGCTGGGGAACGGTTTGCTCAATTAGTTCATCTAAGGTCGAGTAGCCCAGTTGGGCTAGCATCCGTTGCTGTTCCTCCGATGTCGGACCAATATGCCGCTGAACGAAAGAATCGGTAGGAGTAAGCCAGTGCGGATTGGCCCTAGGGCTGCCTTGCTCACCGTTAGGCCTAGATGGTATTTCTAAAGCCACCGGAGAACCTTTATCCTGGCACACCTTGGACACCTGCACCTGTTCAACTGAGTCTGACATGGGGGAAACACTGCAAAGGTAAATAAGCCAGTTCCTGAGATTTACTCACTACACTCAACTAGTGAGTATGCCAGCCTGAAATAGACATCCTGTTTACTAGCATACATATTACTAATTGTTACAACTTTACGTTCAGCTCGTCAGGCCTTAGTAGCCTTAATCGTTGAATGCAGCTTCGGCTAGCTCAACTGGTATCGGTGCTTGAGCAATGACTATGAGTGGTTCCCTCAAAGTACGGCAACGATGATCTACATCGTGATGATTCAACTGATAGCCAGACGCCTAACCTAATTTGCTACATTAACCACCTGTTTAAACATCCTCTAAGTTTGATGCAGAGGGGGTTAGCGTTAAGGCAATAATTTTTTCTCCCCGCTGCACCTTCAGTAGGCGATCGCCGGGACCATCTTTACCCCACAGCGGAATTCGATCAACGACTAGATGGACAGCACGGTTGGCGTCAGTCAGCAGCGATACCTCAGAAGCAGCTAGGGCTTCAGTAATTGCCACTACGGCATCCGTCTTGGTGATCAGTTGCACGGCATGGGTACCAATATCTCCCCGGTGGGCCAAACGCAGAACGCTGAGGGGTATCCGTTTTCCGTAACCTTGCTGGGAAACTAGAAGTAAATGACCGTCAGGGGAAAGGGTGGCTAGGCCCACTAAGGTTTCTTGCTTTTGCAAGCGTATTGCTTGGTCTCCTAGCGTGGCACGGCCGGTAATCGGTAGCTCTTCCCCTGGAAACCGCAATAGTCGACCTGTGGAAGTGGCAATCACAATTTCCTTTACCGTTGTTGCTAAGGCTACAAATTGTAACTGATCGCCTGCTTTGAGCTTGATCGCACTTATCCCGCGTGTCATCTCCGCAAATTCTGATAAGGAAACACGTTTAATTCGTCCCTGACGAGTCAGTAAGATCACCATCCGGTCTTCTGGATAACTTGATCGGATAAATTGAGCGACGATAATTTCAGTCTGAGCAGACTCTGGAAGCAAGGTTACTAGAGGTGTTCCGCGCTCCCTGCGGTTCGTAACCGGCATATCTTGAAGGTTGAGGGTATAGGCTTTACCGTTAGCTGTAAATACGAGTAGGTGGGCCGGCAGCTGTACTTTCTGGCTGTAGACAACCATGTCTTTAGCCTCTTCAACCCGACTCGCACTGTCTTTTTTGGCTTGTCGCCCGTGGCCAAGGTGGGCAGCAGTATTTTTGAGCCGCCGGATATAGCCTCGATGAGTGATCTCAATAATCGCTTCTAGATCAACTTCTGGTGCGGCGATCGCTGGCTGGACCTCAACTACTGAGTGAATTTTAGTGCGGCGAGGATCACTGTACTTGCGCTTGAGAGCTCTTAAGTCTTTCTTTAAGGCTTTAAGGAGTTCCCGCCGATTGTCTAGTAGCTTTTGCAATTCCTGAATTTGGTTGGTCAACTCAGTAAACTCTGTTTGCAGATTTTGCTGCTCTAAGCCAGTCAGACGCCGTAATGGCATTGCTAAAATTGCATCCACCTGGCGATCACTAAGGTTTAATTGAGCCTGAAGGGTTACTTTTGCAGTGGTACCATCTGGAGCATGGCGAAGAACATCGATTACTTGATCTAGGTGGGCTAAAGCACTCAGCAATCCTTCGACGATCTGGATGCGACTTTGACTTTGATCTAACTGGTGGGTAAAGCGCCGGGTGAGAGTTTGCTCCCGAAAGTTCAAGAACTGCTGCAGCAGCTCTCGCAAGGGCATCTGCTGAGGTTGCCCGTCTACCAAAGCCAGCATGATCGCGCCAAAGTTGGTTTGCAGAGGTGTGAGGCGATAAAGGTTGTCTAACACAGCCTGGGGTTGAACTTCCCGCTTTAACTCAATCACCACTCGCATCCCGTCGCGATCGCTTTCATCACGGATATCAGCAATTCCCTCAACCCGGCCCTGGTTGATCAACTCCGCCATTTTTTCAATCCACCCCGCCTTGTTGACCTGGTAGGGAAGCTCCGTCACCACAATTGCGTTGCGGCGTTGCCGTCCCCGCCCTGGCTGAATTTCTTCAACTTGGGCAATTCCGCGCAGGGTAATACTGCCGCGCCCACTGGTATAGGCCTCTCGAATCCCCTCAGAGCCAATAATTTCGCCTCCTGTTGGAAAATCAGGCCCCGGAATCAGCTCAAGTAATTTCTCAGGAGCTAAGTCTGGGTTGTCGATCAAGGCAATCAGGGCATCGACAACCTCCCCTAAATGGTGGGGAGGAATATTGGTTGCCATACCAACAGCAATACCCGAGCTACCGTTCAGCAATAAGGTCGGCAACTGAGCGGGCAGCACGACTGGCTCTTGCTGGGAATTGTCAAAATTGCCGATAAAGTCAACGGTTGCTTCCCCAATTTCACTGAGCATCGCTTCATGGCTTAAGCTTGCCAGCCGAGTTTCCGTGTAGCGCATTGCCGCCGGCGGGTCGTTATCCACAGAACCAAAGTTGCCATGCCCCTGTAACAATGGATAGCGGCTGGAAAAGACCTGAACTAAGCGAACTAGCGCATCGTATACTGCTTGATCACCGTGGGGATGATATTTGCCTAAAACGTCTCCCACAACACGGGCGCACTTACGAAAAGGGCGATCCGGTGTTAACCCGAGCTCGTGCATAGCGTAGAGAATCCGGCGATGCACTGGCTTCAAGCCATCCCGGACGTCCGGCAACGCCCGTCCAACGATCACACTCATGGCATATTCTAGGTAAGACTGTTGCATCTCTGTATGCAGGGCAGTGGTAATCACTTTTCCCTGGGACAGAAAGTTCAACTGTTTAGCCATGAGTCTGATCTTCCTTGCTGTTAAATGACGGATACCGAATCGAAAGAATGACAGGCCAAGCCTTGCTTTGGCCTAATTTAGTACATATGTACTAATGTACTAGAGGGAAAAGATTTTGGTGAAATCCAGTAACTCTGTAGTGCTCACTCTAGCGTGCTCCCATTGAGTTTTGAACCATTCACTTAACTATTACAAGGCACAAGGGATTGACCACATGCGATTTATGGTGTTTTAGAGTGAATTTCTCAAGCCCAGGAGCAGCAACGATGGTAACGCTTTTAATCTGTCTGATTTTGGCTGGCTGGACTGCAGCGATCGCGATCTTTTCCGTCCAAAATGCCACCGCAGTCTCCATTCAGTTTCTATTTTTTCGGTCGATTGAACTGCCCTTAGGCATTGTTTTAGCCTTTGGTATAGGGATTGGTCTATTCAGTGTTGCCATCCTCCAGCTGTTTTGGAAGCTGACCAATCTTCAAGCCAATAGCAACACCTTTGAGGAAAATGAGAACTGGGAGTAGTCGGAAGAGGTGATACTACTGGAGTTAGAACTAAGTTAGGCGCTCCCGAATTTGGTTGAGGCGAGCATTCGTGTCAACCGGAGATCGTGGCTGAGGCAATTCTGTATTGGGCCAAGTAGGTAAATCAATACAAGGGCATTCCAGGGCGTTTATACCCACACTAAGAATTGGCACAGGCATAGCGCAGCGAGCACAATCTGATACTTCCCACTGGTCAGAAAGTAGCTCTGTAATAGTCTGTGCAGTGCCTTCTAGGTAGCAATCCCCTGATTCCGGCGATTGGAGGTAGTTCCAGCAGGCTTCAAACTGATCGCTGTAGCGATTGCCAGAAATCACAGGGTGTGGCAGCACCGCTTCTTGCCCCCCTTGAATGACTACTTTTTTACCTAACTGAAACCAGTAAGCTAAGTATGTTTTGACTTGATTGCTGGTTGCCATAGTTAGAAACTTGGAGGTATTCCCATGGTACCGCGGAGATTTTGGACTGATCAATTCAGTTTTAACTTGACGAGTGGCGAACCTAAGTCGCTTAAATTGAGAACATGACCACCAGTCACCAGGTAGACCGGATGGGCGATCGCTCCGATTTGTTGTACTAAATACCCCAAGCGATCGCGGAATCTCCGTCCAATCGGATACGCCGGTATAACGCCCCAGCCGGTTTCCTCTGCTACCAGAATTACGGTACAGCGCGCCTGCTGAAGGCATTGGAGTAAAGCTTGCACTGTTTCGTGCCAGTTTGTCTCGTCTTGCTCCAGAACATTAGTTAACCAGGTTCCAAGCGAATCTACCAACAAACAAGTATTTTCTGCAGCTTGTTGAATCGTCGTTGAGAGTTCTACCGGAACTTCTAGCGTTGTCCAGTTACTTGGACGGCGATAACGATGCTCCGCAATCCTTGCCTGCCACTCATGATCCGTTTGATCAACCTGGGATGTTGCGACATAGATTACTGCTTTACCCGATTGGGATGCCAGGGTTTCAGCTAGCATACTTTTGCCGGAACGAGCCGGACCCGTAACTAAGATTACAGTAGTCCTCACCCCACTCTACCCCAGCTCAAGGACCTAAAACCTTCCCAGGCATGGGTTTCCCCGTAGGCGGGGCACGTAGTGTCTCTGGAGCGGGAAAGAGCTATAGCTTCAAATAATGTCATTAGGGGAAAATCATGATAGGCGACCCGGCAGAGATTACGTTAGCTGGCATAGGTAAGGCATTGACTCGGAGCATCTCCCCCCAGCCCACGTTAAAGCCAAACGCTTAATTTTGTGGTTGCTAATATAACATCAGAGTTCAATCATGGTTCTGTGGTGCAATCTCGTAACCCAATTGTCAAAGTCGTCTTAGTGCTGGCAGCCCTTGCCTTTGTTGGCATATCGATCATCCCGATTTTTGAGGGTATCAAAGAGCAACAGGCAAGCAGCAACACGTCTTCACAGACTGCAACACCGAATGCTCAAAAGTCAGAATTACAGGCTCAGGAGAAGGGATACGAACTCGTTCTTAAACGAGAGCCAGAGAATGCAACAGCATTGAGAGGATTGCTGGAAACTCGACTACAACTGATCCAGTCGGGAACAGGCGAGGTGAAGGATGTTGTAGACCCCCTAGAGAAACTAGTCAAAATCAACCCCGATGAAACGCGGTATGCAGTGTTGTTAGGGCAAGTTAAACAGCAACTGGGCGATCGCGAAGCAGCCGCCCAAGCCTATCGGACAGTTCTAGCAACTAATCCTGGAGATTTGAATGCCCTTCAAGGGTTAGTGTTATTACTGGTCGAGCAGAAACGTCCAGAGGCGGCGATCGGATTGCTAGAAGACACCCTTCAAGCTGCACCCCAAACCAACAAACTCAAACCTGGAAGTGTGGATGTGCCAGCAGTCCAGCTTTTGCTGGGACAAGTATATGCTGAACAAAAACGCTACGACGAAGCGATCGCCCTCTACGACCAAGTAAGTGGAGCTAACAAACAGGATTTCCGGCCCTTCCTAGGGAAAGCTTTGTTGATGCGACAACAAGGCAAGAATGAAGCAGCCCAGCCCCTGTTCCAAGAGGCTACGAGTTTGGCTCCCCCTCAATACAAAGACCAGATTAAGCAGTTAGCAGCCACTTCCCCCTCTTCTAGTTCTCCTGCTGCCCAACCCGCGCCTGTCAGTCCTGCTGCGCAACCTGTTCCGACAAATTAGACTCTTTATCAGAAAGTTAATTATTCATTTAGGACCAGATCCCAGCCGTTGTCTATAGGGTGAACCAAAGTTGAGCCCCCATGGCTCAACCGTATTTAAAGTTTTGTGTATGCAGCTGGTAATGATTGCTTTTACCAAAGCTTCAACCGCCGTATAAACCATCACCCCCTAAATTTTCCTAGCTAAATGGGAAAGCTGGAATAAGGAAAGTGGTTTATACCCAATGCTAAAGACAGAACAACAGCACGCACAACGTCTGTTGATTATTGAAGATCTAGAAGGTCAACGAGAAGTTTCGCTTGAAGCCGCTACCTACTCGTTAGGTCGTGACTTAACAAACTCAATTGTGCTTCATTCTCAGTTTGTTTCACGTCGGCAGGCCATTATATTGCGCGTGCCAGCTCCCCAAACTGGTATTTATGCCTTCCGGATCATTGACGGTAATTTACAGGGTAAGCGCAGCCGCAATGGCATGGTGATCAATGGCAAGAACTGCTTCTCCCATGACCTCAAACACGGAGATCTGATTGAGTTTGGCCATGATGTCAAGGTTAAGTACCAAACCGCTCCGAACTTATCAAATTTATGGATTAAAGACCCTGAAGAAGATTCTTCTAGCTCTCTATCAGACTCAACGCTTATTCAGCAATCTCTAGCTCCATCAGCTCTCAAGCCTGAGGACATCAATGAAGCTGCACTCATTCGACTGGCATCTTTCCCTGAACTGATACCTAATCCAATTCTGGAGCTTGACTTGAGGGGCAAGCTGACCTATCTCAATCCAGCCGCAGGTAGCCAATTTCCAGAACTACAAATTACTGGTCTCCAGCATCCACTACTCGAGGGATTAGTCTCTATCTATGAGCAAGGGACGAAAGTATGTCTGGTCCGTGAGGTAGAAATCGGCAATAAAGTTTTTGAACAATCCATCCACTGCATCTCAGAAAGTGATCTGATCAGAAGTTACATTGTTGACATTACTGAGCGCAAAAGGGCTGAGCAGGCGCTACGCGACAGTGAGGAGCGCTACGCACTTGCGGCAGCTAGCACCAACGATGGGCTCTGGGATTGGAATCTCACTACCGGTAACGTCTATTTTTCTCCCCGTTGGAAAGCAATGCTGGGCTGTGAAGAAACTGAAGTTGGCAATAGTCCTGACGAATGGTTCAGTCGCGTGCACCCCGAGGATGTTGAGCGTGTCAAGGCGGAGCTCACCAATTATTTTGAGGGAATAAGTTCTCATTTTGAAAGTGAACATCGCATCTTACACAAAGTGGGAACTTACCGCTGGATACTGAATCGAGGGCTAGCCATTCGGAATCCAGATGGCAAAGTCTCTCGGATGACCGGAGCTCAAACCGACGTCACCGAGCGTAAGGTAGCAGAAGGCAAGTTGCTCCACGATGCCTTGCACGATGCCCTTACAGGTTTGCCAAACCGGACCTTGTTCATTCAACGGCTGGAGCAAGCACTTAACAATGCCAACCGACGTCAAGACGGTTTGTTTGCTGTTCTCTTCCTAGACCTAGATCGATTTAAGGTTGTCAATGATAGTCTCGGTCACTTGATTGGAGACCAGCTGCTAATAGCACTTGTCCGCAGGCTAGAGACATGTGTCCGTCCTGGAGATACTGTTGCGCGTTTAGGGGGAGACGAATTCACGATCTTGTTGGAGGGGATTCAGGATGTAGGCGATGCCACAGTCACGGCTGATCGCATCCAGAAGTCGTTGGCTATGCCATTCAATCTCAGCGGACATGAAGTTTTCATTACTACAAGTATTGGCATTGCTTTGAGCACCATCGGTTATGAGCGGCCGGAAGATTTGTTGCGCGATGCCGACACGGTAATGTATCGGGCCAAAGCACTGGGCAAGGCAAGGCACGAGGTATTTGATAAGGCCATGCACGCCCAGGCAGTCACATTGTTGCAATTAGAGAATGACCTGCGGCGAGTTGTTGATCGTCTCACAGCTGAAGTGCTTGAGGTATCTTCAGCAGAGCAATCCCAGGAGTTGCAGCTTTACTACCAGCCCATTGTGTCAATTGAAACTGGCACATTTACAGGATTTGAAGCCCTTTTGCGCTGGAATCACCCGGAGCGTGGTCTGATCTCTCCAGATGAGTTTATCCCCTTGGCGGAAGAAACTGGACTGATTATTCCGATTGGCTACTGGGTGATGTATGAGGTATGCCGCCAGATGCATATATGGCAGCAAGAGTTTCCAAGAAAACCACCCTTGATGATCAGTGTGAATCTTTCTAGTAAGCAGTTTTCACGCCCAGATCTGATCGAGCAAATACAGCACATTCTCCGAGAAACAGGCCTGAGTCCATACAGCTTGAAGCTAGAGATTACAGAAAGCGTTCTCATGGAAGATGCTGAGTCTGCAGCAACGATGCTTTTGCAACTAAGAGCTCTCGGGGTTCAGCTTTACATTGATGATTTTGGGACAGGCTATTCATCCTTAGGCTATCTACATCGCTTTCCGGTTGATGCACTGAAGATTGATCGTTCCTTTATCAGCCGGATGGGAACCAATGGCGAAAACTCGGAAATTGTTAAAACAGTGATGACCCTAGCAAGAAATCTAGATATAGACGTGGTTGCAGAAGGAGTAGAGACAGCAGAGCAACTAGCCCAACTCAGGGCTATGGGATGTAAGCATGGGCAAGGACAGGGATATTTTTTCTCTAAGCCAGTTGACAGCAAAACCGCTCGGGCTCTGATTGCTGCCGAATCCAAGTCTTTGAACTTGTTAACCCCCCTCCAGCATCAGCTTAAGTGATTGACAAGCTGAAAGCTATACCAAGGGGTAGCCTGCCCTTAATCTCCACACGGCTATCAAAAGTGTTGCTTGCAATGGCATCTTATCAACTACCTACTGAACGTATCCACAGAAGCTGATTGCCTCCTTTTTGAAATTCATAAGGCACCTGCTTAATTTCTATCTGGCATGTTTGTTCCAGCTGATCCATGACTGGTTGAAGGTGGGGAGATGGCTCTCCCGTCATATTGACTAACAAAGGAAAAATTCGTACTTCTTTAGCAACCCTGCACATCTCCCGGATAGTGGCAAGATGAAACCCTAGTGAGAACTGACGGGAATAGGTAAATAGAAAATGAGAGCAGAGGGCCAAATCAAACTGGCCTGTTTTGAAGGGTAGGACAGGTAATTCTTCTATCAGGTAGCGGCCCTCTTGCAACCCTGACGGAAAATCCTCCAAGAAACGTTTCATGGCCGCCATACGAACCTCCACAAGCTGTTCTGGGGACGGGATATCCAGCCAAACAAATCTGTCTCGCTCCGCCTGAACCCCTGTAATAATTTCTGGGCAAGTTTCCTGAATTCGTTTAGCGATTTCCTGGGTAGTGAACTGGTATAAGGGATCACAGGAAACGACATTGTGGCCTTGAGCGGTCATCTCTGCGTTGAAGCTGGCAGGTCCACCAGCACAGTCAAGAATTCTAAGCTGGAGGTCACCGGGAGTCAGGTCAAACATCCTTGTGTATTCCGGCAAAGAACGTCCCCAAGGGACGACATTTGCAAGTTGGTAATTCACTTTTCCCTCCCTACAGGCAGACAATCTTTAGTATTTGCGCTCCTGTGGCTCGAACATCGAAAGATTAACCGGAAAGTACTGCAAGTCAACTCCTGCCGCTGAGTAGTAGGCCAAAGTGTGTTGTAAGAAGTGGGCATCATCTCGTTGGGGATAATCTTCACGGGAATGGGCTCCCCGGCTTTCCTGGCGATGCAATGCCCCAGTAATAATAATCTCACCAACAGCGATCAAGCTCTGAAGTTCTAGAGCTTCGATAATTTCGGTGTTCCACAGCTTATCTTTGTCATCCAGGTAAACCCGCCGATACTTTTGACCCAATGCTTGAAGCTCAGTTAAACCCTGCTGCATCAGTTCCTGGGTCCGAAAGACACCACAGTACTGGGTCATACAATCCTGAAACTCCTGGCGGATTTGAGCAATTCGGTATTCCCCTGGCTGATCTAAAAGAGACTGAATTTGATTTTGGGCTTCCGCAAGATAACGCTGCTGATCCAAGTCCGGGAGTTTACGGTTTTGGACAAATTGGGCGATCGCTGCTCCAGTCCTGCGGCCATAGACAACGCACTCCAGTAAGGAATTGCTACCCAGACGGTTGGCTCCATGCACCGAAACACACGCAGTTTCACCAGCAGAAAAGAAGCCGTCTACTAGTTGGTCAGCACTGCGCCGGACTTGGCCATCGGTATTAACAGGGATACCGCCCATTGAATAGTGCACCGTTGGACGCACCGGAATCGGTTGCTGGATGGCATCTACCCCTGCCAAGCGGTGAGCTTCTTCCCAGCAAAAAGGGACGCGGCTCATAATGCGATCGCGGCCCATGTGACGCAAGTCTAGATACACAAAAGGGCCACCTGCACTACCGTCGAGATGGATGCCACGTCCGGCCCGAATTTCTCTGGTGATCGCCCGCGAGGTAATATCACGGGGAGCCAACTCCATTTTTCCGGGAGCATAGTGGGCCATAAAGCGATCGCCCTCGCTATTAATTAAGTAGGCTCCTTCACCTCGCACAGCTTCTGAAATCAGGACGCCTGCCGGGTACAGCCCAGTTGGGTGAAATTGAACAAACTCCATATCTTCCAAAGGCAATCCAGCCATTGCCGCCATTGCCAACCCATCCCCCGTCGAAGCATAGTCGTTAGAAGTGGTGTTGTAGACCCGCCCATAGCCACCGGTGGCAAACATCACAGCTTTGGCGCGAACCACTTCAATCTGCCCATCCAGCAGATGATACATTACCAGTCCCTTGGCCTGATTGTCTTCCACAATCAAACGCATGACGTACCACTCGTCGTAGAGTTTCACGCCGTAACGCTGGATGCTGGTAACTAACTCGTGCAAAATGGCATGTCCAGTTTTATCAGCGGCATAACAGGTACGATTGTGGCTGTGACCACCAAACGCTCGCTGGGCAATCCGGCCATCTGGCAACCGGGAGAACAGCACTCCCAAATGCTCCAAATCAATTACCACTTCCGGAGCTTCTTGGGCCAGGATTGCTACCGCGTCTTGGTCAGCTAAATAATCAGAGCCTTTAACCGTATCAAAGGCATGGGCTTGCCAGCTATCTTGGTCATCTACATTCTTTAGAGTCGCGGCAATCCCCCCCTGAGCAGCAACAGAATGGGAGCGGATTGGGTGGGTTTTAGCAACTAACGCTAAATTCAATTGCGGGGAAATACGAGCGATTTCTAAGGCTGCCCGACACCCAGCTAAACCGCCCCCAACTATCACAACATCATGCTCTATCATGTTCAACGACTAGATGGTAATCTCTTCCCAAATCTAGCAACCTTTATCTCTAATCGCTTACCTTAACCACCGATAGCAGTCCTTGCTTTCCTGATCCAGTTCCCACCTCAACCACCCCATCTCCAACAGACAAAAGTTGCCGTATCAAGACGAATTTTATGTCAGCACATAACGCCTAGCGCCACCAATCAGCAACTTAAGTTAATCTACTAACTGAGAAGCTTTTGTGAAGAGGTTGCTATGACACAGGCTAGAAATGTCCTGGGAGGAGAGCTGGAAACTTGTTGCGCTTCTCCGATAACTGGATTTTATCGGGATGGATACTGTAGTACAGGGGCTGGTGATTTGGGTGCCCATATTGTGTGTGCACAGATGACTGAAGCATTCCTGGCATTCACTAAATCTCAAGGGAACGATCTGAGTACGCCAGTACCAGCGTTTAGTTTCCCTGGTCTCAAACCAGGCGATCGCTGGTGTTTGTGTGCCCAACGATGGCAGGAAGCCTTAGAGGCAGGAGTTGCTCCTCCCGTAGTGTTGTCAGCAACCCATGCTCTTGCCGTAGAATACG
This sequence comes from uncultured Synechococcales cyanobacterium, assembly GCA_902806435.1. GTDB lineage: Bacteria > Cyanobacteriota > Cyanobacteriia > Thermosynechococcales > Thermosynechococcaceae > CADCWO01. The sequence goes on from CADCWO010000257.1 coordinate 78,270, forward strand.
TCTCTTTGGATCAACTGAAGCAACACGCCGATAATCTGGACTAACACATTGTCTGGCGAGAGCTTGAGAGATGGTGAGGCCTCAAAGCAGTGCTTAGAGTTGGAGTTACCAAACTCAATTGCTGGAGCTGTATGGAAGCCTACGACGTTCTGATGATAGGAGCGGGCCATAACGGATTAGTCTGTGCGGCTTACCTGCTTAAAGCGGGCTACAATGTCCTACTACTGGAAAAACATTCAATTCTTGGGGAGGGGCAACTGAGGTTTTTAATTGAATGTACTAAGTAGAGGGACTTAAAAAACCATAATATGGGCAGGTGTTGTTCCTCATGACTAAAGATGCCTGCTGCCACCAGAATTACTTTAACCCCTCAAGAAGAGTACACCTTA
>CADCWO010000258.1 GCA_902806435.1 uncultured Synechococcales cyanobacterium
CATGACAATTTCTTTTATTGCAGCATGAGCCAGTGGTCATCTAGCAAAGGTAGACAAGTTCTGGTGGCCCTACTGCGAATTGGCTGGAGAGTCAAACGGCAAACGGGATCACATAAAGTTCTTGAGCGCGATGGATATCCTAACTTTGTGTTTGCCTTTAGGGATAGTGATGAAGTAGGACCCCGAATGTTAGCTCGTATAGCCAGATTGACAGGATTAACGCCAGACGATCTATGAGGAGCTTGATGTAAACCTCAAAAGCCTCTTGCCCTAGCTGAGCTATTAACCCTAGCCTACGTCCTCCCTGATGGCCTGATGCTTGACCCTTTGTTGAGACTGGCACCTTTACCGTTGCCGCCAAAAAATTAGGCACAAAAGCAGTCTGGATGGAGAAGGACGCTGATTTCTATGGCAAGGCTGAATCTAGCATCGAACATAGCCTGTTTCAGTGGGAGTAAGAGCATCCCCACGGTGTCTGAGGACGCTGCGTAAGAGGAGCTAGATGCAGAAGTTTACAGGATCTGCATCAGCTCCTCTATATTACTTGTTCTCTAGAGCAGCTTCACTCCAGCGTGTACGTGCCATCGCGCTCAGGTAAGCGCTGCCACCGTCCCTGGCGTTCCCCAGCTCAGGGATTCGACCCAGTTCTGTATCTTCTTTCGCTTAGCGTCTTCCCTTCCAGCTCACCGTAAAATTCCTGCGTTACCAGGGCTGCATTCACCACCTGCCCAGAATGGCGCTGCAAAATTTGCTAACCTGTTCTCAACCGTTGCGAAGTCTATCATCACGAGCTAACGAGATTCTGTATGCAAATCGAGAACAAGGTTCAGGAAATTGCGACCACTACTGCCCTGGCTGCTGCTCAGGACTTTCTCAGCACCTTGCCACCTGAAGCTTCTCAAGCTGTTTGTCCAAACTTTCTAAGCAGCCTGAGCGAGGACGTACAAGCTGATCTCCAAGCAGTTATTCATAGCCGTCTTCAGTGGTCCCTTCAGGCTCTCAAAGCTGAACTAGATGAGCAACAGCGGCAAGCACAACGCCGCAAGGCAGCCCCATCCCCTGCTATGACCCCCGCTCCTCAGCCTGTCATGCTGCCTCAAGCTGAGCTACGAGACAATGCTTCTGCCAGCATTGAAGTCCCTGCCAAACCTGTGCCTAGTGCTGAGCCTCAACCACTTCCTGTTCCTGTGGTACAGCCTCGCCGCCAGCATGTCCTGGTTCCCAAATCTACTTCTCGGCATCAGGCAGAAGCTTTTAGTACATCGCCTCCCCTAGCTGCCCCTAAGCTCAACGATGTTCCCTCCAGCCAGCTAGAGCTTCCCATTACTGATGAACCAACATCACTCAAACCCTATCAAAGACGTAGAGACAAGGAGCCCCAGTTGACCAGGGAGGAGATCTTCAAAGCCCATAGTATCAGTCCAACCGACTTTGCTTCACGCCCTGCTGAAGCTGTCCGCCGCAGACGGCGTACCTCGATAGCTTCGAGCTGATACTGTCTCACCCTGCAACAACCTCGCCAGTCTTCTCAGACGGAAAGTTATTTAAGTGCAGAGTTACAAGGATTTTGGACTGGCAGCAGTTAACGCCGGAGTACCGCTGTGGAAATCTCCCATTTGGCAACCAGATAAGCATTACAATTGCGGTGCGATCGCCTAGAATCGATAAACCTAGTGACGGAGGCTATGAGGTGTAAGGACGCTAAGATGATAATTGTATAGGAGACTACATAAAGTAGCCTTGTGTTACCCACTCTCTAACTAATTGCTGATCACAACCCCTTATGCCTGACACCATCGCTCGTCGCTCCTTTGACTACAGCAATTTAGATACTCAAACCGCCCAATTTTTACAGAAACAAACGGTTGAGATTAAGGGCCTGTACAGGCAAACGATTGAAAATATTATTAGGGTTGGGCAAAAGCTGCTTGAAGTTAAAGCACGTCTGCCTCATGGGCAATGGCTGAGCTGGCTAGAGGCTGAGTTTGGCTGGACAGACCGCACCGCTCGGAACTACATGCTGGCGGGAGAAACGTTCAAATTGGAAACGGTTTCCGATTTGGATATTGCGGCGCGGGCACTTTACCTCCTTGCTTCTCCTTATACTCCTGAAGAGGCTAGAGAAGAGGCGATTAGCCGCGCTGAAGCAGGTGAGCCCATTTCCTACACTACTGCTAAAAGTCTGCGCGATAAGTACATTCCACCCATCATAATAGCCCCAGAGCTAGACTTACAGCCAGAGCCAGAAGTCTTTCCACAAGATCGCGAGGAGCAACCTCAAGCGCCAACAGCGCTTCCTCCTCAAGCTACACAGTCCCCGATTCAATCATTGCCTTTAGGAGCATCCAAGCAAGCAATAGCGTCTCCCAGTCAGCGAAAGCGGGCAAGGGAGTACAGAACAACTATCGTTGCACCTAAACGAGCTACACCTGGAGACTGGTGGAAGTTGGGTCAGAATAACTACCTCTACTGTGGCGATCCGACTGCGGCTGAGTTTCAAAGACTGCTACCTGAGAGCATCGCTCTTGCTATAGCAGCTGCACCGAGCCGAGAAGCTTGCACTAAGGCGGTTCCCCCCAAAGCAACTTCTTCCATTTCTGTCGTTACTCCCTATGAAGCAGACCAAGACCTGAGGTGTCTACGAGCGATCATCGAGAACGCTCTTCAGCTCTACACCGAAGGTGGCGATGACATCGTTTTGTCCTTCCTCCCTGACCCAGCTATCCTGTCCTTAATTGAACAGCTTGATTGCCGCTTCTTTTGTGCAGACCCTGACCCCGAGCGTTGTGATTCAGCTATCACTGTCTGGACTACCACCGGAGGCACCGCAGAGAAGATGAAGACCCGGCAGACGGGGAAGAAGCGCTTATCGAGTCCTGCGCTTGCTAAGTAGTGATGGCCTGTAGCCGGTTAAGGACCTTCGCGCCTTGCTAGCAGGATGATTCTAGAAAATAGTATTCTGGCGCTGGCGCTCCTGCTAAATTATTCCTTGGAGTTTTGCTGCTTGGAGCTAGTTCTGACTAGGATTGCCTCCATGAAATCCGCTCAGCACAAATCGGCGCTGCTTAGATTAGCACCCTTGAAGCTAGCCTCTCCTAGATGTGCGTCCTCGAAATTAGCCGCTCCCAAATTGGCAAAACTTAAGTCAATTTTGTCCGGATAGCTATCCGCTAGATCGATTTCTGGCAGACTCACACCGCTTAAAGATGCCCCTGCCAGCCCTGTCCTACCCCTGACCAGTTGCACTCTACCTGGCTGTAGCCCTCCAACATCTGCACTACTACCACCGGTTCACAAGTTTGGATGCTGTATGCCTCGGCTTCAGCTTCTTCCTCAATTTCAAAAGTTTCATTTTTAGTTAGAGACTATTGGTTGGCTAAGCTCCTGGCCTCTGTAGCTGAACTTCTACCACCACCGCAATAACATCAATGGTTTTGCTAGAGGCGCTACAGTCATTCTCCTGCTGCTGTCTCTTGGGAGAAGCTTTGTGCTTTCTATCCGTCCGGGTTATTTTGCTGAACCTCAGTAGATTTTGGGACCAGATGTGGTTGACAGTAGCTTGCATAAGAATTTTTGGTTCCATTAGGTATCTAAGGCTTTGCCGCAGGATTAGTTGCTCTCTTACGTTGAACAATTCTTGGTAGGGGATCAGTGGCTGAATTTATGCCTAGTTTGTCGGATGAATCGTCCGCCAACATCATTAGCAGCTTGAGCATAAGCTCCTATGAGCTTGGGTTTCAGGTATCTCTGTTAATTTTTATGTCTGGACGAATCGTCCAGAGGATTTGCTTCTTTTCTAAGTCGGTTCACGAGGTCGTGGCTGCCCCCGCAGCGCCGTGCAATTTCTCTGTTGCTTTTTGATTGCCATTGAGGATGAGTCATAAGTGTTAGTACAGCTTGTCGCTTCTCGGTGTTGCTATAGCTGGGGTGATTCATTCTTTTTTCAGTTCGTCAAAAGTCAGATTTAAGCAGTTCCGTCTACCCTTGCTTCTTGCTCCTGGCGCGCTCAGGGTTGCTATATCCCTGAAGCTAAGTTATTTGGTGAAATTTACCTGCAACAATTGCAAAATGCTTTTGCCCATCATGGGCGAGGTAAGTCCTTGGATAGGCAGAATGCTTAGTGCAACTTTAACAGGGCTTTCCCCAAAATGCTAGACCTCACTGCATCTAACTAGTGAAGATGTCAGTCAGCAGATCTTGGGGCGGAGGCAAGAGTTGAAAGCGATTGAAAACAAGCCAGAGGAGCTAGTGATCTCTGGTTGATTCAGCGAGGTTATTGCGGGAAGTTTTGGGGGATAGGGTTCACAGTACGGAAAAGTGTGTATAAACTGTAAACAGATTTGTTCTAGTTATGAAATTCACCGGGAAGTCCTGTTCTGTGCCCTTATGCACCAGGGGCTGGAAGCGTACTACTTTATTCAATTTTTGGCATGGCGACTCCCGGCTGTTGAACAAAGCATCTCATCTGAAGGCGCTCAAGGTGGCGAAAGTAACCTCAATTCCTTTTCCCAGAAGTAAAACAGGATGAACAGCTCTTTATACAGCGATCGCTCAAGACAGGGAACGTATAGTTCCTTTCTGCTCTCGATAAGTTCCCCAATCTGGGGAAGAAGCGTATGATTGTGATCAATCTAGCCCTAAAAGGAGGTGCGTCATGTTCTAGCTCTAAAACCTAAAAAACCCCAACTGTTACAAGCAGCCAGGGTTTCTCAGGTGAAACACTATTCATATTTTCCTTTGGGGAGGACTCTAACTTAAGCTTTGCACGGCACGAGTTAGGAGGTCCACAGGGGCTTTATGTGTCAATTTTAGGCTGACTTTGCTCAGAAAGGCAAGTGGCCTGAAGATCTTTTTGGCATATCTATACAGCTCTCTATCCCCTCTAAAAACTCCGGTAGGGAGACTAGCTGTGCGATACAGCTTTCATCACTCCCTATTTACTAATCAACGATAGGGAGAAAATCTATGAGTTCGACAAAGTTACTTTTATGCAAGTTTGAGCTACCTGCTGCTGCTCGTGGCTCCTCAACCCTAGATACTTTCAGGCAGCGCACCTTTCTGGAGTGGACTGTGGAGAGCGGCATCGACCTGGCACTTGTAGATCGCACGGTCCAAGTTGTGCCCGATACCCTCACAGACCCCTACACTCATGAAGTCAGCTACCCCATCCATGAAGCCCTCAACTGGAAGCTGACCCGATTCGGCTTTCAGGCTCGCTCCACTGAGTTTGCCGCCCTGATCCTCAACGACGACAGCAGCGTGTGGCAGGTGAAGCTGAGCCAGGCTCGGTTTGATGCCAACAAAGGCAAACACCGCAAGTATGAACGGGTAGTTGGAAGCTCCAGCAGAGCCTGGGTGCCTAAAGACTTGCCCCTTGCAATCTGGCGTCTTATTGCTCAGCGTTATGGTGTCACGCTTACTGAACTTGATAGTGAGCTTGGCTTTCGTTATTGGCTGTGCCATCACCCGCAAGTTCCCATCATCCTCTGTGAGGGGGCTAAGAAAGCAGCTTGCCTCCTCAGCCTGGGGTACGCAGCTGTTGCTCTACCTGGGGTGTGGAACGGCTATCGCTCTAAAGATGCACTGGGTAATCAAGTTGCACCAGCCCTCATCCCTGACTTAGAGGAACTTGCTACTGCAAGCCGCCAAATCCACATCTGCTTTGACCATGACCTTAAGCCCAGTACCCTTGAGAACGTCAACCTCGCTACCAAGAAGCTGGGCAAGCTCCTGACTCAAGCTGGCTGCCAGGTCAGGGTCATCCAGCTCCCTGGCCCAGAAAAAGGGGTGGATGATTATGTGGTGGCTCAAGGGGCTGATGCTTTTGCTCACCTCTACGACACAGCAGTAGATCTGGAGTTGTGGAGTAGCCATAAGCTATGGGAGCTGACATACAAGCCCTCCTTGACCCTCAACCAGCGCTACCTGGGAGGTGTACCCTTCCCGCAGTCTGGCTTTGCCTTCATCAAGTCCCCCAAAGGCACAGGAAAGACCAAGGCACTGCAACCACTTATTCAAGCAGCCACTCGCTCAGGCCGCCGTGTGCTGGTGGTGACTCACCGCATCCAACTGGGCAGAGCGATTTGTGCTGACATTGGGATTGACTGGATAGAGGAGCGGCGGACTTCTGTGACGCAAGGGCTGCTCGGCTTTGGCTTGTGCATCGACAGTCTGCATCCTGAATCGCAAGCCCGCTTCAACCCCCAGGAGTGGCACAGCGCCATCGTGATCTTTGACGAGCTGGAGCAAATCATCTGGCACCTCCTCAACTCTGTCACTTGCTCTGAGAAGCGGGTGTTAATTCTGGAGCAGCTTAAAGAGCTGCTCCAGGTAGTCCACTCAACCGGGGGCCTGATCATCGGGCAGGATGCAGACCTATCAGATGTGAGTGTGAAGTACCTCCTCGGCTTGGTGGAAACTCCTGGTGAGCCCTGGGTCGTGCTCAACAACTGGAAGCCTGAACTGGGCTGGAGGGTGCACTTCTACGACACCCCTGACCCCACACCGCTGATTGCTCAACTCGAAGAAGTGCTTGAGCAAGGAGGAAGAGCCTTTGTCTGCCTGGACTCCCAGAAGGCCAAGAGCCGCTGGGGAAGCGTGAACCTGGAGCGCTACTTGCAGCAGCAGTACCCCAGCCTGCGCATCTTGCGCATCGACAGCGAGAGTGTGGCTGACCCCAGCCATCCAGCCTATGGCGTCGTAGAACGCTTAGATGACGTTGCCCTTGGGTATGAGCTGGTCATTGCTTCTCCCACGATAGGCACAGGA